>DATATS010000074.1:0-2423 GCA_036268675.1 Pseudolabrys sp. | reverse complement strand
TTTAGCGCCGATCATGACTCTCGCAGAATCCGGCTTCCTCGATATCGGCAATCAGCATCTCGAATACCGCATGGTCGGTCCGCGGCCGGGGGAAGCGCCGACCATCGTGATGCTGCACGAAGGCCTCGGTTGCGTCGGCCTTTGGGGCGATTTTCCCGAAAGGTTGCAGAAGGCGACCGGTTGCGGCGTGTTCGTCTATTCGCGCGCCGGTTACGGAGCGTCGAGCCCAGTCACGCTGCCGCGCCCGCTGTCGTACATGCACGACGAGGCGCGCGACGTGCTGCCTCTCCTGCTCGATGCGATTGGTTTCAAGCGCGGGTTACTGCTCGGCCATAGCGACGGCGCATCCATCGCGGCGATCTACGCCGGCTCGCATCAGGATCACCGTATCGGCGGGCTGGTGCTGATCGCGCCGCACTTCTTTACGGAGGACGCGGGAATCAAGTCGATCGAGGAGTCGCGCAACGCCTATGAAACCGGCGACCTGCGCGCGAAGCTGTCGCGCTGGCATGCCGACGTGGACAATGCCTTCAAGGGCTGGAACGGCGCCTGGCTCGATCCCAAATTCCGCCAATGGGACATCACGGAATTCCTCGCTTACATCCGCGTGCCCGTGCTGATCGTGCAGGGAGAGGCCGACGAGTACGGCACGGTGAAGCAGATCGAGGCCGCGGAACGGGAATGCTATTGCCCGGTCGAGGTGGCGCTCCTGCCCGGCGTCAAGCACTCGCCACAGCGCGAGGCGCCGGAGAAGACGCTCAAGGCAATTTTGGATTTCGTCGGCCGCGTGCTGGCGGCGAACGGAGCGGCGCCGTAACTACTCCGCCGCCTGCCGTGCGCCACTGCCATGCGCCGAGACGAGATAATCCATCGCCGCCTGCGCGCCGCCCTTCTTGTGCGGAACGCCCGCGAGCGACAGCGCCATTTCCGTGGCGGACAACGCGCCCATCATCATGGTGTCGTTGATGTCGCCAAGGTGGCCGATGCGGAAATAGCGGCCGGCTAGTTTGCCGAAGCTCGAGCCGAACGAAATGTTGAAGTGTTCGAGCGCGAGCGCGCGGAAGGCATCCGCGTCGTGGCCTTCCGGCAGCAGCACCGCCGTGAGCGTCGGCGAGTAGAATTTCGGATCGCGGCAGATGATCTCCAGGCCCCAGGCTTTGACCGCGCGGCGGGTCGCTTCCGCCAGCCGCTCATGGCGCGCGAACACGTTGTCGAGGCCTTCCTCGTGCAGCATGTCGATCGACACGCTCATGCCCTGCAACATCTGCGTTGCTGGCGTGTAGGGGAAGAAGCCGACCTTGTTCATGGCCAGCATCTCGTCCCAGGCCCAGAACGATTTCGGCAACTTGGCGGTCTTGTTGGCGGCGAGCGCCTTGTCGCTGATGGCGTTGAAGGCCATGCCGGGCGGCAGCATCAGGCCCTTCTGCGCGCCGCCGACGGTGACGTCGACGCCCCATTCGTCATGGCGATAGTCGGCGGAGGCAAGCGATGAGATGGTATCGACGAACAGAAGCGCCGGATGGTTGGCGCGGTCGATCGCCTTGCGCACTTCGGCCACCGGCGACAGACAGCCGGTCGAGGTCTCGTTGTGCAGGAAGCAGACCGCCTTGATCTCGTTGGTCTTGTCTTCCTTGAGCCGCGCCTCGACGGCGTTGGCGTCGACGCCGGTGCGCCAATCGGTGGCGATGATTTCGGTCTTGAGGCCAAGCTTCTCGGCCATCTTCTTCCAGAGCAAACCGAACTGGCCGGTCTCCACCATCAGCACCTTGTCGCCGGGCGACAGCGTATTGACCAGCGCGCCTTCCCAGGCGCCGGTGCCGGTCGCCGTGTAGATGATCACCGGATTGGTGGTCTTGAAGATGGTCTTGATGCCCTCGAGGCACTTCTTGGCGAGCTTGGCGAATTCCGGCCCGCGATGGTCGATGATGGGCGTGTCCATTGCCCGCAGCACGCGGTCCGGCATCGGGGTCGGCCCCGGAATATGCAGGGCGTGACGCCCCACGGCGCGCGAGGAATTCTTAGCCATTGCGAGACGCTCCTAAACGGCGGTTTTCAGCGGTTTTCTTGAATTCGACCACGGCCAGTCCCGGCCAGGGAGCGGCGCTTGTGGCGTTGAACTATGAATGTAACAGTCGGGTCAAGTCCCATTCATGCTTCACACCACTACCAAAGCCGAATACCTAACCCGTCATCCTGAGGTGGCCGCCGCAGGCAGCCCTTGAGGATGAGCGCCCGAACTCCAGCCACATTGTGGCCGATCATCCTTCGAGGCTCGTTGCGCTCGCACCTCGGGATGACGGACAGGAATTTGCGATGGCTGAACGGATCATGCCCGGCCTGGAACGGCGGCTGAAGGCCGAATTGAGCGGGGAGGTTAAGTTCGACCGCTTCACCCGCGGCCGTTACGCGACCGACGCTTCGCA
>DATATS010000073.1:0-4609 GCA_036268675.1 Pseudolabrys sp. | reverse complement strand
ACTGCTCGGAGCCGGGCTTTGCGCTCGCGTGATAGACGAACAGCCGCGGCAGATAGAGCATGCCGGCCATCCAGGCGATGACCGCGATGAGGTGGAAGGCTTTGAGGTAGAGGTACATCGCGTTTTCCCGGCGTCATTACGATGACATTTGGGGCCAATCAGCCGCGCACGCGCTTCAGCATCTGCTCGACATGCGCGATCGGCGTCGCCGGTAAAATACCGTGGCCGAGGTTGAAAATAAACGGTCCGCCGGCAAAGGCATCCATCACCGCGTCCACCTCGCGGTCGAGGCCGGCGCCGCCGGCGAGCAAGACTTGCGGATCGACATTGCCCTGCACCGGAACGCGCGACTGGATTTCATCGCGCGCGAAGGCGCGATCGATCCCACTTTCCAGGCTGACCGCATCGACGCCGGTCTCGTCAACATAACGCGGAATGGATCCGCCGGCGCCGCGCGGAAATCCGATTATTGCCGCGCCCGGGCATCGAGCGCGTAATTCCGCGACCAGACGTTTTGTCGGCTGCACGCACCAGCGTTCGAAATCGTCGGGCCCGAGCGACCCCGCCCAGGTGTCGAAAATCTGCACGACATCGGCGCCGGCCTTCAACTGGTTGCCGAGATATTCAACCGAGGCATCGACCAGCGTATCGATCAGATATTGAAAAGCCCGCGGCTCGCTCGCGGCCAATGATTTCGCCGGCGCCTGATCGGGCGTGCCCTGGCCGGCAACCATATAGGTCGCAACCGTCCAGGGCGCGCCGCAAAATCCGATCAACGCCGTTTTTGCCGGCAGCTCCCGCTTGACGCGCTGAACGGTTTCGTAGATCGGCGACAATACTTTCACGTCGGCCTCGCGCCGCACCGCCATCAGCGCTTTCGCGTCCGCCAGCGGTTCAAGCCGCGGCCCTTCGCCCTCGACGAACCAGAGCTTGCGTCCAAGCGCGAGCGGCACCACCAGAATATCGGAAAATAAAATCGCCGCGTCGAAACCAAAGCGCCGCACCGGCTGCAAGGTCACGTTCGACGCAAGTTCCGGATTGAAACAGAGATCGAGAAACCCGCCGGCTTTCTCCCGCACCGCACGATATTCCGGCAAATAGCGCCCGGCTTGCCGCATCATCCAGATCGGCGGCACTGCCTGGCGCTTGCCATCAAGCACGAGCAACAGCGACTTATCCCCGGCATCGCCGGTGCCAACCGTCTTTCCCATAAAAACCTTATAAGACTCTTTGTAGTATTTGTTGGTCGGTTGATTGGACTCATGCCTTTCGATCAACACACTGTCCACCGGATGACCGTACTGGATTCAGAATCCAACCTATTCCACGCTAACGGTGTCCACAGCCGGACACGCGATTTTATCGGGCTTTTCGGAGGCTTTCCCCTTCTGTCCCCAGGCCGCTGTCCACATCGATGTGCGGTGATCCCTGAGCCGGGCAGCGCGCCTCCCGCAGTCAGTCATGTGGATGGAAAAAGCACTTCCGCGCGCGATCCGCTTGCCTAGAGGGTGCGGCCATGGCCTTCTCCCGTGGTATCCACATAACGTCCCGCAGTCATACAGATGACAGACACCGGTTATTTTCATCTCCATCTGGTTTCCGACGCGACCGGTGAAACCTTGATCACCGTCGCCCGCGCGGCGGCGGCGCAATACGCCAACGTGTCGCCGGTCGAGCATCTCTATCCCATGGTGCGCTCGAAAAGGCAGCTCGATCTGTGCCTGGCGGAGATCAACGAATCGCCGGGGCTGGTGCTTTATACGTTGCTCGAAGAAGACTTGATCGCGTCGCTGGAAGACAAATGCCGCGAGCTTGGGCTTCCCTGCATGTCGGTGCTGGGACCGATCCTGCGCCTGTTCCAGTCTTATCTGGGGGCCGAATCCATTCACCGTGCCGGCGCCCAGCACGTGCTCAACGCCGAATATTTCCAGCGCATCGACGCGCTCAACTACACCATGTTCCACGACGACGGCCAGCACGCGGAGGGGCTGGAAGATGCCGACGTGGTGCTGGTCGGCGTTTCGCGCACCTCGAAAACACCGACCTCGATCTATCTCGCCAATCGCGGCGTCAAAACGGGCAACGTACCGCTGGTGCCCGGCGTGCCCTTGGCCCCGGAGGTCGAGAAATTGACGCGGCCGCTGGTGGTCGGGTTGTTCGCCAGTCCCGAGCGCATCGTGCAGATTCGTGAAAACCGTCTGCTCGGTCTCAAGGCTCATCGCGACGACGACCAATATATCGACAGGACGGCCGTCGCCGAGGAAGTTGCCTATTCGCGCAGGCTTTGCGCCAAGCACAATTGGCCCTCGATCGACGTCACGCGCCGCTCGATCGAGGAAACCGCCGCCGCGGTGATGCGGCTCTTGAGCGAGCGCCGCCGGCATCCGGTGAGTTGACGATGCCGCTCTGGCTCCCTGATGAACCGCTGGTGCTGGCATCGAAAAGCGATGTGCGCGGAAAAATTCTCGCGGCCGCCGGTCTTCGTTTCGAGATTCGTGCAGCGCAAATCGACGAGCGCGCCGTCGAAGCCGAAAGTGGCGCGAGCGATCCGGTCGCGGCAGCGCGGCTATTGGCGCGCGCCAAGGCGCATGCGGTGGCGGCGGCGCAGCCGGGCCGCATCGTGCTCGGTGCCGATCAAACGCTGGCGTTTGGCGGCAAGCGGTTCAGCAAGCCGGCCGATCTGGCCGAGGCGAAAGCGCAATTGCGCGAGCTGCGCGGCCGTACGCATCAACTCAATTCGGCGCTGGCGCTGGTGCGCGACGAGGCGGTGCTGTTCGGTTGCGTCGATACGGCGCGGCTGACCATGCGCGATGTTTCCGACCGGTTCCTCGATGACTATCTGGAAATGATGGGCGACCTCGCGCTGACAAGTGTCGGCGGTTACCAGCTCGAAGGTATCGGCATCCATCTGTTCGAGCGCGTGGACGGCGACTATTTCACTATTCTCGGATTGCCGCTGCTGCCGTTGCTCTCCTATCTGCGGCAGAGCAAATTGGTGGATGGGTAAGCGTAAAAAGGCGACGTGAATGTTCGTCATCGGTCTGACCGGCTCGATCGGCATGGGAAAATCCGCCACGGCGAAGATGTTCGCCGAGGAGGGCGTCCCCGTGCACGATGCGGATGCGGTCGTGCACGGGCTCTACGAGGGCGAGGCGGCGTCGCTGATCGAGGCGGCCTTTCCCGGCACGACCGCGGGCGGCAAGGTCGATCGCGAAAAACTCAGCCAACGCGTGCTCGGCAACGATATCGCGATCAAGCGGCTGGAGCAGATCGTCCATCCGCTGGTGCGCCAGGCGGAGGAGCGCTTCCTGTCCGAGGCCGAAGCCAAAGGCGCCAAGGCCGCGGTGCTGGATATTCCGCTGCTCTACGAAACCCAGGGCGACAAGCGCTGCGATGCCGTGGTGGCGGTGTCGGCGCCGGCCGGCGTGCAACGCACGCGCGCCTTCGAGCGTCCCGGCATGACGGAAGAAAAATTCGCGGCGATCCTCGCCAGGCAGGTGCCGGACGCGGAAAAACGCCGGCGTGCCGATTTCGTGGTGGATACGTCGCAGGGTTTCGACCATGCCCGCGCCCAGGTGCGTGATATTCTCGTGCGCATCGCTACAATGGCGAAACGGCGGCGTTGATTCCCCGAGCCGCCCGGAAACCCGATGCGCGAAATCGTCCTCGACACCGAAACAACCGGCCTCGATCCGGTGCAGGGCCACCGGCTGGTCGAAGTCGGCTGCGTCGAATTGCTCAACCGCATTCCGACCGGCGCGACCTTCCACGTCTATTTGAATCCGGAACGAGACATGCCGGCCGAGGCTTTCGCCATTCACGGCCTGTCGAGCGAATTCCTCCGCGATCAAAAGCGCTTCTCTGAGATCGCGGACGAGTTCCTGGTATTCATCGCCGACGCGCCTCTGGTCATTCACAACGCCGGCTTCGACCATGGCTTTCTCAATGCCGAGCTCAAGCGCGTGGAACGCGCGTTGATCGCGCGCGAACGGCTGGTGGACACGCTCATGCTGGCGCGGCGCAAGCATCCGGCCGGGCCGAACCGGCTCGACGACTTGTGCGCGCGCTACGGCATCGACAGTTCCCGCCGCACCAAGCACGGCGCATTGCTCGACGCGGAAATCCTGGCCGAGGTCTATGTCGAGCTGATTGGCGCGCGCCAGGCCCAGCTCGGTCTTGCCGAAACCGTCGAGCGGCGTGGCGCTGCAGGCGACGGTGCGGTCACTCAGCGTGTGCGCGATGTGCCGCTGCTGCCGCGCGTGAGCGAGGCGGATCGCGCCGCGCATCGCGAATTTATTGAAAGTCTGGGCGCCAACGCGCTGTGGCGCGACTATCTGGCGGGCGAGGCCTGACGGCCCGGTTCTATAGCGCCGGCTGACTGGCTGCCTGCTCGCCCATGCGCTGGCGGTAGAGGCCGACGAAATCCACCGGATCGAGCATCAGCGGCGGGTAGCCGCCGTTGCGTACTGACGTGGCGATGATTTCGCGCGCAAACGGGAACAACATGCGTGGACATTCGATCATCAGGATCGCGTTCAGGCTTTCCTGCGGCACGTTCTGGACGCGGAACACGCCGGCATAGATCAGCTCGAAACTGAACATCACGCTG
>DATATS010000072.1:0-2435 GCA_036268675.1 Pseudolabrys sp. | reverse complement strand
ATGGCCGATTACCTCACGCTCGGCGGCAAAGCGGCGGCGCAATCGAAATGGCTATTTCCGTCCTTCGGCGAACAGGGGCACCTTACCCGTCAGCATTTCGCGCGCGAACTGAAGACGCTTGGTGAAGCCTGCGGGATCGCGGCCGAGCGCCTGAGCCCGCATGTGCTGCGGCATGCCTTTGCCAGCCACCTCCTGCACAACGGCGCCGACTTGCGCGTGGTGCAGACCTTGCTCGGCCATGCCGATATTTCGACCACGCAGATCTACACGCACGTGCTGGAAGAACGCCTGAAGACGCTGGTGCGCGACCTGCACCCGCTGGGCGACAGCTAGGCGAAGGCCGGCATAAGAACCATATTAACCCGATTGCTTGACTAAGGGGCTTCTCCCGCGTCACTTCGATAGCAATTGTCATCCTCAACCGAATGCCCATGCGCAGCTATCTCGACTTCGAAAAACCGGTGGCCGAACTGGAGGCCAAAGTCGAGGAATTGCGCGCCATGGGCGAGAGCGATACCGCGGTCGCCGTTGGTGACGAGATCGCCAGGCTCGAAGTCAAGGCGGCGCTCGCGCTCAAAGAGCTCTATGGCGCGCTCACCCCCTGGCAGAAGACTCAAGTGGCGCGCCATCCGCAGCGCCCGCACGCGCTCGACTATATCGCCGGAATGATCACCGACTTCATCCCGCTCGCCGGTGACCGCAAATTCGGCGACGACGAGGCCATCGTCAGCGGCTTCGGCCGTTTCCGCGGCGAAAGCATCTGCATCATCGGGCATGAGAAGGGCTCGGACACGGAAAGCCGCATCAAGCACAATTTCGGCATGGCCATGCCCGAAGGTTATCGCAAGGCGGTGCGTCTGATGGATATGGCCGACCGCTTCGGCATCCCGGTGATCTCGCTGGTGGACACGGCCGGCGCCTATCCCGGCATCGGCGCGGAAGAGCGCGGCCAGGCTGAAGCCATCGCACGCTCGACCGATACTTGCTTGGCGCTCGGCGTGCCGAACGTCGCCATCATCCTCGGTGAAGGCGGTTCCGGCGGCGCCATTGCGATTGCCACCGCCAACAAGGTGCTGATGCTGGAGCACGCAATCTATTCGGTGATCTCCCCGGAAGGCGCCGCCTCGATTTTGTGGCGCGACACGTCGAAGGCGCAGGAAGCCGCCACGAATATGAAGATCACCGCCCAGGACATGGTGCGCTTCGGCGTCATCGACGCGGTGGTGAGCGAGCCGACCGGCGGCGCGCATCGCGATCCGGCGGCCACCATTGCCGCGACCGCCGAGGCCATCGATAAGGCGTTTGGCGACTTGCGGGGGCTCGACCGTGAGGCCGTGCGCCGGCAGCGGCGCGAGAAGTTCCTCGCCATGGGCCGCAGCATGCCGAAACCTTCGCCATAACGAGCGGCGACGGTCTTGAAACGCATGATGATTCAAGCCCCGGCGGCAGCCATTTACCTTTGCTTCACCATAGGCTTAGCACTGGCATTCGCATCATTTGTTCGCCTTGCGGATGCCACATCTTAAGGATAACGATTGTTCAATGAGGGTCCGCTGGCCCGGGGAGTATCGCGTTTGTATCGAGCCCTTGCACGAGCGCTGCTGACATCGGCGGCACTTGCCGCCGCGATTGCGCTTACCGGCTGCGACCCCAGCGACCTACCGACCTCCGGCCGCGCGCTCGCGCCGCTGTCCGAAAAAATGGTCGCCGAGATTCACGAAAAGCATATGGATAAGGATTCGCCGATCCTCATCCGCATCTTCAAGGAAGAATCCGAACTGGAGATCTGGAAGAGAAGCCAGGACGGGCAATTTGCCCTGCTCAAGACCTATCCGATCTGCCGCTGGTCGGGCGATCTCGGCCCCAAGAAGAAGGAGGGCGATCGTCAGGCGCCCGAGGGCTTCTACACCATCACGCCCGGGCAGATGAATCCCAATTCCAACTATTACCTCGCCTTCAACACCGGCTTTCCCAACACTTACGACCGCGCGCACAATTACACCGGCGCCGAGTTGATGGTGCATGGCGATTGCTCCTCGCGCGGCTGCTACGCCATGACCGACGAGGAGATCGGCGAGATCTATTCGCTGGCGCGCGAGTCGTTTCTGGGCGGGCAGAAGGAAGTCCAGCTCCAGGCCTATCCGTTTCATATGACGCCGGCCAACTTGGCCCGCCACCGCAACAATCCCAATCTCGCCTTCTGGCAGATGATCAAGGAAGGCGACGACCATTTTCAGGTCTCGCACCTCGAGCCTAAGATTAACGTCTGCGAGCGGCGCTATGTGTTCGATGAGGTTTCGCCGGACAATCCGGCTAAGCCACTTTCGTTCACCCCGACGGGGCGATGTCCGAAACTCGAGGTTGATCCGACGATCGCGAGCGCAGTCGCGGCGAAGCAGCAGATCGACAATTCGAAATACGCGCAGCTCGTACGG
>DATATS010000071.1:0-17971 GCA_036268675.1 Pseudolabrys sp. | reverse complement strand
AGCCGCACGCAATCCTTCACCTTGGCCTGGCGGTGGGCATAATCCGTGCAGCGGCAGGTCTGCCCGTCCAGCAGCTTGCAGCCGACGTCGGTGAACACCGTGCGGTTGGTGTCCTCCTCGATCAGCTTGTTGAGGCAGCAGCGGCCGCAGCCGTCGCACAGGCTCTCCCACTCGGCGCGCGTCATCTGCGAGAGCGCCTTGCGGCGCCAGAAGGGGGTGTCGGGCGAGGCCGCGGGCTTGGTCATGGCGGATTTGGTCTTGGCGGATTGGATCGTGGCGGACTTGATCATGGCGGCCGTTGTAGCCCGCGGCAGCGATTCCGTCATGCGCGGGCGGCCCGTTCCGGCGCGGCCGGAGGGACATTCGGCCCTTTTTCACCGCAATTTCCGTTCACCTTGGCGGTTGTTAACCCAGCCTGCGGGATTGGCCGCGAGGCGCCCGATCGGCTAAATTGGGGGTCGGCGGCGTTCCGCCCCGCACCCGGAAAGCACTGGCAGCCTTGCGCGATCTGTTCCCCGAGGACTGGAAACCCAAATTCAGGAAGCTGTTGCTCGGCTTCGACGCCTGGGTGGATTCCACCGTGTTCCGCTCCGGCACCGGCGCGCGCGAGCTGTACGAGCGGTTTTCGACCTTCATGGACCGCTTCCACACCGCCGGCTGGCGGCGCGCGCTCGCGGAAATCGTGTCGGAAGGCGCCACGCTGGGTACCGCCGCCGCGATTTTGATGCTGGCGCTCGCCATTCCGGCGTTTCATGAAACGTCCGATGACGACTGGCTCAAGAAGTCCGAATTGGCCGTCACGTTCCTCGATCGCTACGGCAACGAGGTGGGCACGCGCGGCATCAGGCATAACGATTCGGTGCCGCTCGACCAGTTCCCGGATGTGCTGATCAAGGCGGTGCTCGCGACCGAGGATCGGCGCTTCTACGAGCATTTCGGCATTGACGTGTCGGGCATTTTCCGCGCGCTGGCGACCAACGCGCGCGCCGGCGGCGTCGTGCAGGGCGGCTCCTCCATCACCCAGCAACTCGCCAAAAACCTCTTCCTGAATAACGAGCGCACGCTCGATCGCAAGATCAAGGAAGCCTTTCTCGCCATCTGGCTGGAGTCACGGCTGACGAAAAACGAAATCCTCAAGCTTTATCTCGACCGCGCCTATATGGGTGGCGGCGCCTTCGGCGTGGACGCCGCGGCCCAGTATTATTTCAACAAGTCGGCGCGCGATGTCGATCTGTCGGAAGCGGCGATGCTTGCCGGCCTGTTCAAGGCGCCGACCAAATATTCGCCCAACGTCAATCTGCCGGCCGCGCGCGCGCGCGCCAACGTCGTACTCGACAATCTGGTGGACGCAGGTTTTATGACCGAAGGTCAAGTCTTCGGCGCGCGCCGTAATCCGGCAACGCCCGTCGACCGCCGCGATGAACGCGCGCCCAACTACTATCTCGATTGGGCATTCGACGAGATGAAAAAGCTCGTCGAGACGTTTCCGAAATCCATGACCGAGCGCGTCTTCGTGGTGCGCACCACGCTCGACGTCAACCTGCAGCACGCGGCGGAAACTGCGGTGGAAAATTCGCTGCGTCAATACGGCCGCGAATATCATGCCAGCCAGGCCGCAACGGTTCTCATGGATGTGGACGGATCGGTGCGCGCCATGGTGGGCGGACGCGACTATGGCGCCAGCCAATTCAATCGCGCAACCGATTCGCTGCGACAGCCCGGCTCATCGTTCAAACCCTATGTTTACGCCACCGCGCTTGAACACGGTCTCAAACCGAGCTCAATCGTGGTCGACGCACCGATTTGCATCGGCAACTGGTGCCCGCACAATTACGGCCATTCCTATGCGGGTGCCATGCCATTGATTACGGCGCTCACCCATTCGATCAACACCATCGCCGTGCGTCTGTCGATCGTTGTCGGCGACGGCAACGCCAAACTCGGACGCGCGCGCATCATCAAGACCGCGCACGACATGGGCATTCGCACGCCGCTTCCGGATACACCTTCGTTGCCGATCGGCGCCGATGGCGTGACGTTGCTCGACCACGTTGGTGCCTACGCGACATTCCCTAATCTCGGCATGAAGGTCATGCCGCATGCGATCCTTGAGGTGCGCACCGGCAAAGGCCAGTTGGTCTGGCGTTTCGACCGTGAGGGCCCCAAGCCCAAGCGAGTGCTGCCGGATCACGTGGCTGCCGACATGATCAAGATGATGAACAGCGTGGTCGAGAACGGCACCGGGCGGCGCGCGCGCCTCGACGGCATCGCGGTCGCGGGCAAGACCGGCACCACCAATGCCTATCGCGATGCTTGGTTCATGGGTTACACCGGCAATTATGTCTGCGGCGTTTGGTTCGGAAATGATAATTACGACTCGACCAACCGCATGACCGGCGGCTCACTGCCCGCGATGACATGGCACAGTATCATGGCCTATGCGCACCAGGGCATCGAGATAAAGCCGCTCTTCGGCATTCCGGCGCCGAAGGAGCACATTCAGCCGGTGGTCGCGAGCGCCAAATCGAACGAACCTCCGCCACCACCGCGTCCGATCGTTCTCAGCAAGCGTGGCGCCGATATCCTGGTTCATGTCGAACGCATGATGGATGACGCGACGCGCGCGATGGGACCGGAGCGCCCTACTGTGTCGTCTGGCAAAAAGAAGAATGAGGCTGAGATTCCGCAAAAGGGCGACGCCTTGACCGCTGCGCTGGAAGGACGCGCGTTTGGCGTCGGCGGCCGCTGATTAGCCGCGACGACAGAGCCGGCGTAGTCTCCTTCACCCGAATCAACCTCTCATCATTATTGGCAGCGAAATCAACGTGCGGCTGCTTTTTGGAACGCTGTTTGCCCTCGTTGTCGCCGCGACCGTCGGTCTCGGCGCGACCTATCTCGCGCTCAGCCGTGGCGCAGCCTTCGGCCCGCTGAAAATTGGAAGCTGGACCGCCTGGCCGAAAACGGGCACGGCGGATGCCGATCCTTATGCTCGCGCTTCGATCGCTCGCACTGGACGACTGCCGACCGCGCTCGGCGACGGTGTCGCCTTCACCGCGCGCGCCGACGATCACGGCCGCGCATTCGACGGACGGTGCGAAGTTCGGCTCACGGGCGTTACGCCGGCGGCGCGTTTCTGGACGCTGACGCTCTATAATCGCGGCGGCGAATTGGTCGCAAACTCGCTCAATCGCTACGGCTTCACCAGTCAGGAAATCGTCCGACGCGCCGACGGCAGTTTCCAGATCACCATTTCGCCGCGTGCCAACCCGGGAAACTGGTTGCCGACCGGTGGTGTTGAGAAATACATCCTTGTCCTGCGGCTTTACGATACCGCGGTCGGCGTTTCGACCAAAGCTGGCCGCGAAGTGCCCATGCCGAGCGTGACAACGGGACGCTGTCCATGATTCGATGGCTGCTCCTTCTGCTCGGCGGCGCGCTGCTCGGCGGGATCGTACACCTCGCGACCATCATTATTTTGCCGCGGACCGCGACGCAGGACGCCTATTCGCGGCTGGCAGCGAAAGCGCCGGTCGACACCATGACGCCGATCGCTGCGCCAACTCCGGAATCGGCGCTCTTGCCTTTCATGGATCCGGCCTTCGCCAGCGCGGTCTGCCGCTACGATCTGTCGCAAGGGTCGCTCAAACTTTCCGTCCCGGTTGGCCTCGCCTATACTTCGATCTCTTTTTATACGCATCACGACGTGGCCTACTATGCCATCAACGATCGTGCCGCCGGTCGGCGCGTCATCGAACTCAATTTGATGACTGCCGAGCAACACAGCAAAATGCCTGAAGACGAAGAAATCACCGCGGCCGACCGCCTGATTGTCGAATCGCCGACGCTGACCGGCTTGATCGCCATCCGCGTGCTGGCGCCTGAGCCGGGACTCATGCCGATGGCACAAGGCATCATCGCCGCCTCGCGCTGTGTCCGCGATGACCAGCCGAGAGCATCCGATTAATCAGCGTGAAGCGGCGAGACTTTGTTCGCGTACCCAGGTCGGCGCGCCACGGGTGCCGTAACGCGCGATCTCGCCGCGCAAATTGTTGAGCGCCTGCTCGACGTCGACCGCCTGGGATGACGGCGTCATGATGACGAGCCGTTCGAGCGCAAAACGATAGGACGAAACGCGTCGAGCAAGATGCGCGCGCACAAGCGATACGAGACTGGTATTTTCATAGATGCGGCGCAACGCCTTGTTGCGCTCGTCGGCGGAGAGGCCGGAAACATAATTGAGGCTCTTACGTCGCTTTTGATCGATGTCGAGCACGCGCGAGGCGGTCTCAAAGAATTGCGGCAGCCGCGCCGTATCGTTGCGGATATCATCGCTAAGCCGCGCATAGCGCGCCGACGGCGAGCGATAGCGGTCGCCAAGCAAGCGGGTCGTATAGGCGGTGCGGTCGAATGCCGCCCGGTGGTCGGACCCGATCGCGCCATATTCGCCGGCTACTGAATACCATTGATGCCGGTCATAGGCAGGCTCGATCAGCGGATAAGCGAGATCGCGCAACTCGCGCTCGTCGTCTGTCATCTCGAAGGTGGACGGGATGGCCGGCCTGCCGGCGATGGCATCGAGGCTCAGCCAGTCGTGGACATCGTCGCGCGCCAGCGTCGGGCGCACTTCGCCGAAATCGCCATTGGCGCAGCCAGCGAGCACAGATAAGGCCGCGCACGCGAACACAACACGGCGCCATTGGGACGCCTGCGTCTTCGTCAGCGGCGGCTTATGCATCGGATGTTTCAGGCCGATCGGGTTCAGCGTGCGATGCGGCGGCGGCGGCGGCGACCGGCGTTGTTGCCGCTGTCCGGTTCGGCGCCGTCGGGGCCGCGGTCGATGCGGATCACAGGAAGAATGATGACGGTCGCCGGTTCGGTGTTGGCGTCAATATATCTGCCACCACCGCGTGGAGTGCCCGTCTCATCGGGAAACCGTATGACTTCGCCCATCGCAGACCCCTTTTCCGCCCGGTGTATGGCTCCCAAGAACCGCGATCATGCGTTCGGCCAACCCGATCGGCGCTTGCGGCAATTAAAAGGGCTGCAAGGTTAACGGTCTGCTAACGCGCGGCGACTAATCTGCCCGGACTTTGTAACCCGTAACGCGTAACCGTCATGGCCAACTCCTCCGCCTATCCCCCACTCGACGGCCTTCTTGACCTGGCATGCCGGGACGGCGTCGATATCCGTCCGACGCTGCTGCGCGTCCTCACTGACCTCTATGTGCAAAAGCCCGCGCATAGCGCCGAGGAAGAAACGCAATATGTCGAGTTGGCGCTCGGTTTGATCGAATCGGTCGATGCGGCGACGCGGGCCACGGTGACCGCGACGCTGACAGGCTACCCTGCAGCGCCAATGGCTGTTCTCGGCCGCCTTTCCGGTTCGCCTGCGCCGTCCTCAGACGCCGTTCCCGAGACACGGCCCGCGCGCCCCTACGACCTCGCCCAGTTGTTCTTCGCGGCCAACGCCCAGGAGCGCGGCCTGATCCTGGCCAATCTCGACGTGGTCGCCGCGACGCAAGCGCGCCGCCCACAGCCTGCCACCGGCGACGTGCTGGCTCGACTCGAGAACGCCGCATTGCAACGCAACCCACGCGAATTCAGCCGCATCCTGGAAGGTGCGCTCGGCGTTAGCGCCTCATTGGCCGACAAGATCGCCCGCGACTATTCCGGCGAGCCGATCGTGGTCTCCGCCAAGGCGCTCGGCATGAAAGCCGCCGCGCTCCAGCGCATCCTGCTGTTCCTCAATCCGGTGATCGGCCAATCGATCGAACGGGTTTACGAGCTCGCCCGCCTTTTCGATGAGCTTACGCCAACCGCAGCTGAGCGCATGGTCGCGATCTGGCGGCAGGCCGGAGGGAAACCGCAGACCAGGCCGCGGCCAGACTATGAACTCCAGTATACGGACGACGAGCGCCGCGACACTCGCTCAGCTGCCACTCCGGCACGGCATCGGACTGCGCGCGGCCGCGAGGATCTGCCGGGCCGCCACAAATCAAGCGGGCGTTGACGCGCATCGCGTTACGGCGTGTTCGCGTCCAATGGCGACAAGAAAAATTTAGGAACGCGGAAGCTGGATTGACCGATGGCTCACATTTCGGCAAGTTATCGCTACCGGCAAGAGATAGCCGATAAATCGACATGAACTGATGACCCACCCCATGCGCTGCAGTGGCATTGTCGTCGCACTCTGTTTGTCCGCGTTGGTGGCGGGTTGTTCCAAACCAACTCCTGGTCCGCAGGGACCGAAAGGCGACCCGGGCCCCAAGGGCGACGCTGGTCCAAGCGGCCAGCCCGGCGCAGCCGGTCCACAAGGCTTGCAAGGTCCTCCGGGGCCTCCGGGTGCTTCTTCACTGTTCCGCCTTGTGCGGACGCAGTGCACGGCGTCCGGCGCCTGCACGGCGACGTGCCGGAGCGATGAAATTGCCGTCATCGCGTTCTGCGGCACAAAGAGAGCGCTGGCAAATTACCTGACGGAGACGACCGTTTCGTGCGGGATCAATCCGGACACGAGCGACGGCCCGCTTGTTCTGGTCTGCGCGAAGTAGCGGCACGAACCGTTTTTCGACGGAACGCTTTTGCACAAAGCACCTGACAGCGATCGGGCCGGTCCGCGACGACGTTCGTCAACTCACGACATGGTCGAGGAAATTCCGCCCGCTCCGCTCTTCGATTTCGATAATCCAGACATCGGGATCGAAGCGGATTTCCCGCGCCAGCCGCGCATCGATATCGGCTTCAGGAACCGGCGTCGCGCCGCCGAGCACCGCGCTAAACAGACGGTCGGCCGGCTGGGAGTCATCGAAAGCAGATTGCGGGGCCGGCCCATACAAAGTTGCGGTACCGTCGAGCCGGTTGACGATGATGAAAACAGCACCGGCTTCCTCGGCGCCGCGTCGGCGCACCGCGCCGAACGCCCCCTCAATGCTGCAGCGGCGCAGATAGGCCGCCACCCAAATGCCTGATTTCAAACGCACCGCGCACGATCCCGCAAAATTCTGCCTCCGACTTGATTGGGAGGCTGACACCGATTTTTGGGTAGGATCATGCGCGAAAACAAAACGAATTGCCAATTACTCCAGCGGGCGTCCCGTCATCGCGGCAAGGTCGCGCACGAATGCTTCCGATATTGTCCCTGTGACCGGCAGTCGATTGTCGCGCTCGAATTTTTCGATTGCCGTGCGCGTATCGGCGTCTTCGATCCCAGTCGGTTTAATCTGCCCATAGCCAAATTCGGTCAGCGCGCTCTGGATCGCGAGCACGCGCTTGGACGGCGCGATCAACTGCGCGATCGCATCGTTGCGCGGCGGCACAGGCTCTGCGATCTGGCTATGAAGGCTGGCAGGCGTTGCGGCAATTGCGTGCAGCAGGTTGTCGCTTGCCTCGGGGTTGATGCGCAACCCGGCGGTCTGGACGAAGTCACGCACGGCGCCATCGGTCTTCGCGCCCCAGATACCATCGGAGGCGCCGTCATAGAACCCGCGGCGGGCAAGCTCGCGTTGGATATCGGTGATGAGTTGAACCCGATTAGTCGTCGGCGCTTGCGCTGCAATAACGGACGCCGGTACGCGCGGCGACGGCAAGGCCACAGGGCTGGCGGCGGGGATGTAACGCGCTGCCGGCGGCGTGGCGAAGATCGGAGCGGGATGCGGTCCGTGCTGCAGGAACAGCGCGTTGACGAAGATCACGAGCACCGCAACGGTACCGGACAACAATCCGACAAATTCACGCGGGTGACGGCCGATCGCCGCAGCCAATCCGCTGCCGCCATCGAAATCGCCAAACTGATGCCGGCGTCTACGCACGTTTCTTCACCTGTGTGGTTTCGGCGGATACCAAAGCTAATTCGGCCCGTTCCGCTGCAAGATTAATGGGCTCGGCCGCGCTCTGCCGGCCATCGCCGTCGATTGGCAGTCGTACGCTCACCCGAGTGCCCTCGCCCAGCCGGCTGCTGATATCCATGTCGCCGCCGTGCAAGCGCACCAGTCCTTTGACGATCGAGAGCCCCAAGCCGCTACCGTCATGCCGGCGATCATAGGAGGAGCGCGCCTGGAAGAAAGCTTCGCCCAGCCGCGGTAAATCCTCCTCACCGATTCCGACGCCGGTGTCTTCGACCGTGACGAACAGGTGGGGACCTTCGCATTGCGCGCCCACGGTGACGCGGCCGCCGCGCGGCGTGAATTTCACCGCATTGGAAATGAGATTGATTAGTATCTGGTTGAGCGCGCGCCGGTCCGCCACAACATCGGACAGACCCGCGGCGATGCGCGTGCGTAGTTCGACGCCGCTGTCCCGTGCCTTGAGCGCGAGCAGGTCGCAGCAACCGGAAATCGCCTGCGCCGGGGCGAACGGCTCGGGCATGATCTCGAAGTTGCCGGTCTCCATCTTCGACATGTCGAGAATGCCATTGACCACCGACAACAAGTGTCGCCCCGAATCGTTGATCAGCTTTGCATA
The DNA here is from genome assembly GCA_036268675.1 of Pseudolabrys sp. Classification (GTDB taxonomy): domain Bacteria; phylum Pseudomonadota; class Alphaproteobacteria; order Rhizobiales; family Xanthobacteraceae; genus Pseudolabrys. Next base: position 9,515 of record DATATS010000071.1, on the reverse strand, counting down.
TTCAAGCTTGCGCGCCGGCTCGAATACCAGCGAATCGTTGGTCAACATTTCCGAGAAGCCGATGATGGCGTTGAGCGGCGTGCGCAGTTCGTGGCTCATGGTGGCGAGGAAGCGGCTCTTGGCAATGTTGGCGCGTTCCGATTCCGAGCGCGCGATCTCGATCGCACGTTCCTGCATCTTGCGCTCACTCACGTCGCGCAGCACGGCGATCACTTCGCACTCGCCGGAATCCGGCGCGGCGGCGGCGCGCTCGAACGGCCGGCAGCGCATCTCGATCCAGGCAAAGCGCGCGCCATGCGTCTGCGCGCCCTCCCCCCGCTTGATGCGAAATTCGACCGAGCGGCTCTCGCCGAGCGCCGCAGCGTCGGCGAGCGCCGTAAGGAAAGTCGGGCGATCCGCGACATGCACGCGGTCGAACAGGCCGTGCCCTTCCAGTTCGCGCGTCGGGACCCCGAATAGCGGTTCGGCCGCCGGCGAGACGAACTTAACCGCGCCGTTGCGCCCGTGCCGGGTGATCACGTCGGTCATGTTGCGCGCGAGCAGCCGATAACGGTCTTCCTCGGCATAGAGCAGCCAGAAACTGGTGCGCGCGAGCGATTCAGCGCCGAGCGCGAGGCCCGTCGCATAGAGTGCCGCGGAAATGATCCCGAGTGCGGCTAGCGCGCCATGCTCGGTCGCGACCGCGACCGGCGGCGGCAGAACGCCAAGCGCGCTCAACACCAGCAGCAAGCCGGCCGCCGCCAGCGCGAACGTCGAGGCCATCGCCACCACCCGGCGCGAGGCCGAAAGTGCAGCTTCCAGCGGCACCACCACCAGCCAGATCGCGGCAAAGGATGCGATGCCGCCTGTGCACCAGGCGACCACCGCGACCAATCCGGTGAGCGACAGCGATGATAGCACATGCGCGCTGTCGTAGCGTCCGGTGCGCGATAGAAAAAAGGCGATCACGATGGGCGCCACCAGCCAGGCGAAGACGCCGACTTCGAGCGCGCTCGGCACGCCGCGGAAGGCGATATAGACCGGGAAACTCGTGAGCGCGGCAAAGCTGCCAAGCAACCTCGGCGCGATAAATGCGCGATGGCGCGCCGCCATTAGCGCATCCTGCTGCGCCGACGGATGCACCAACGCATCCACGTAGTTCCACACTGCCGTGAGGAAACGCACTGGCCCCTGTCTCACGTCTTGAACAAACAGACGCGTCCCTTTTGATAGGTAAAATCCTAGCTTTACCGGCTTAAGCGAAAGCTAAGGCGAGGTCCGCACGCGCCGATTGGGCGCCGGCATTGGCTCATTCCGGGTCCCGGCACCGGTCCTTTGAAAGGCATGGTGAAATTTCAGTTGCCATCGCTGTGCCCTGCACCCGGCCCGCGGAATGTCTTACCGATGCGGTAACCATAGCGAGTGCGCCGAACGCGTCCGCCGCGTGACCGGCGATTGGATACGTCAAATTTTATTCAAATGCGGATTGTTCAAATTCGACGAAAAATCGCATCGAATTCGCGTCGATTTTGCCCAAAACCCTCGCTTCATTTCCAACGACAGCTTCAAGCCTGTCTGCTAGTTTTTAGTTCAAAGGCGGCGGAACAGCCGTCGGGGAAAATGGGTAGGGTCATGTTCTTCCTGTTGCGGATGGCCTTCTGGCTGGGGCTCGTTTGCGTGCTGCTCCCAAGCGGCGCGAAGGTGACGTCGCCGAACGCCAACATCGACGCGACGCAAGCGGTCACGCTAGCGAGCGCCGCGGTCAGCGACATGCGCGGCTTCTGCAATCGCCAGCCTGACGCCTGCGCGGTCGGTGGCAAGGTCGCCGTCGCGCTCGGCCATAAGGCGGAAGCCGGCGCCCGCACGATTTTTGAGTTCATCACTACGAAGCTCGCCGAAAAGTCGACGCCCGCCGAGCACACAGCGCAACGCGCCGTCACCGCTAAATTGGTTCCGGTGACCAGCCACGAGCGCGGCACGTTGACGGCGGTCGACGTCACTCCGGTCTGGCATGCGCCCATTCCGCTGCCGCCGCGCCGTGAGGCAAGGGCCAACCGTCCAAACGCCTAAGCACCTAAGCACCCGTTTTATCGGCATTTTGCGGGAGCCCACGACAGCTCCCGGTGCCGTTTTGGCCTTTGCGCGGCTCCGCCCTATATATCGTGCATGGACGAGGCCGCATCATGACCGCCGCAATCGACGACATCGTCGAGAATTTCACCCTGCTCGATCAGTGGGACGACCGCTATCGCTACGTGATCGAGCTTGGGCGCACGCTCAAGCCGCTGCCGGAGGCCGCGCATAACGAGGCCAACAAGGTGCGCGGCTGCGCCAGCCAGGTCTGGCTGCTGACCCAGGTGAAGCGCGATGGCGCGGCAGGTCCCGTGCTCACCTTCGATGGCGACAGCGACGCACATATCGTTCGCGGGCTGATTGCCATCTTGCTCGCGCTCTATTCCGGCAAAGGCGCGCGCGAGATCCTCAACACCGATGCCCTCGCGCTGTTCGATCGCATCGGGTTGCGCGACGGCCTTACTCCGCAACGTTCGAATGGATTACGCTCCATGGTCGAGCGCATCCGCGCCGAGGCCGCACTTGCTGCGGCGACCTGATTTTACGCGCCATCGACGCTAAACGAAGCATCCTCCGCCAGCCAAGTGCGGATCGGCGCGCGCTCGCGGCCGTGCGCCTCGCCAGCGAAGCCGTAATGGCGGGCAAGACGGTCGAGCCCGAGTTGCAGCACAACTTTAGCCGAACGGCTCGGCCAGCCGCGCTCGCCTTCAATGCCTTCGAGGCCTTTGAGAAAACAGCATACGTCGAGCAGCAGCCCGCCGAATTCCGGACCAACTGCGTCGAGCGCACCGTTCACGCGCTGGCGCGCCGCGATCATCGCGTCGGTCGCAGCGGCGGCGCCTTCACCGGCGCCACGACGACCGGACGCAATCGGGCTTGCCCAGTTCGATGTCGTGCGCGGCATTAAGTGTGCACGTGTGAAATCGCTGCGCAGCCGCTCACCTGCCTGGAGTTGGTGCGGCTCTATCAGCGAGCGGCCGTTGCGTCCGCGCCGGCGCGCAAGCCAGGCAAGCGGGCTTTCCGATTCGTCGACCGTGATCTGGGCGCATCCGTGCTCCGTCGCCATCTGCCGCTCGGCCAATGCGAGATGCTGTGCGCGGTAGCCGTCGATGGTGGGCCGCTGCCGTTCGCCCGGACGGCTCGCCGACGTAGGGCCAAGGGCCGCGCTGCCTGCCTTGAATGAGTTCATGTCCATTCCCGTCATGTCTTTGTAGGATTTTATTCCATTACACCGCCGGCCCGCGATTAGCAATGACCTATCCACAGATTTAGGAATTAGTTCCGTGGCCTTCGATTGGCCCTGCCGGCGAAAGGGGGGCTCTTGCCGTCTTGCATGCCGGATCTGTCGAAATCCGAGATCGTGAAGCGATTCATCAGCGGTATCGCGGGCGGTTTCCACGTATGCTGGAGCTGATGGTGGGAGGAACAAAAAAATGGCTAACGATGGGGCTCTTGCGGGCTGTCTTGCCGGCGTCCGTGTTCTCGACCTGAGCCAGTTCGAAGCAGGACCATCCTGCACCGAGGCGCTTGCGTGGCTTGGCGCCGAAGTGGTCAAGGTGGAAAATCCGAAGGGCGGCGAAGCAGGTCGCTTTCTGACGCATGGCCCGTCCGGCAAAGCTCAGGACTCCTGGTATTTCCTGCTTTTCAACGCCAACAAGAAATCCATTACCGTCAATCTAAAGTCCGAGCGCGGGCTGGCGCTCGTCAAGGACATGGCAAAGCGTGCCGATGTCATGGTGGAGAATTTCGCGCCGGGCGCCATCGAGCGGCTGGGGCTCGGCTACGATGCGGTGCGCGCCATCAATCCGGGCATTGTCTACGCACAGCTAAAGGGCTTTGGCACCGGCGGACCCTACGAGAACAACCTCGCCTTCGACATGATTGCGCAGGCAACGGGCGGCGTCATGAGCATTACTGGCGAGCACGACGGCCCACCCCTCAAGCCTGGCGTGACGCTCGGCGATACCGGCACCGGAATGCTGCTCGCCATCAGCATTCTGGCGGCACTCTATCGCCGCCGCGGCAGCGGCGAAGGCGAGCGCATCGAGATCGCCATGCAGGACGCGATGTTGCAATATATACGGGTGGCGCTATCCGCTCAGGCGACCCAGGGCGTGGCCGCCAAGCGTAACGGCGCCAAGATCATTTCCGGCTTCGCGGTGCCGAGCGGCATCTATCCCTGCAAACCCGGCGGAACTGATGACTACGTTTACGTCTATACCAGCCGCACCAATCCTGCCCATTGGCACAGGTTGCTCGAAGTAATCGGACGCAGCGAGTTAATCGGCGATGCACGCTTCGACACCGCGGCAGCGCGCCTGGATCACGAGCCCGCAGTCGACGAAATGATCTCCGCCTGGACGCGTCAGCACGACAAACGCGAGGCCATGCGTGTGCTCGGCAACGCCGGCGTGCCGGCAGGCGCCATCTTCGATACGATGGAGCTGACCAATGAGGCGGATTTCGAACGGCGCGGTATCATGCAGACCATGGAGCACCCGACCGCCGGCGCGTTCAAAATGCCAGGCTGGCCGGTGCGTTTTGGTGGGCGCACTCCGAAAGTCGAGCCGGCGCCGCTGCTCGGCCAGCACACCAATGAAGTTCTGGGCGAATGGCTTGGTCTTGATGCAGGCCAGATCCAGCAACTCGGCAAAGACAAAATCATCTAAGGGAAGGAACGAGACATGGCTGAGCTCACCGGCTCGGAGATTCTGGCAAAATCGCTGAAAAACGAAGGCACCGACATTCTGTTCTTCCTCATGGGCGGCCCGATGCTGCTCACCGAGTCCTCCTGCATCAAGGAAGGCATTCGCCCGCTCGATGTGCGCCACGAGCAGTCGGCCGCCTTCATGGCCCAGGCCTATAGTCGTCTCTTGCAAAAACCCAGCGTCTGCATGGCGGCGAGCGGCCCGGGGACGATCAACCTCACGACCGGGGTTGCCAACGCGCTGGTCGATTGCTGCCCGGTCGTGGCGATCGGCGGCTCAAGTCCCATCGGCCAGAACGGCCGCCAGGTCTTCCAGGAGATCGACCAGCTTGCGATCATGAAGCCGTGCACCAAATGGGCCGATCGCGTCTACAACCTCAAGCGCATTCCCGAGCAGGTGAATTTCGCTTTCCAGAAGGCAATGAGCGGCAAGCCCGGACCGGTTTATCTCGATTTCCCGGGTGATATTCTCTACGCCAAGATTCCCGAAGAACAGGTCGACTGGAGTCTTTCCGGCCGGCCCCTGCTCAACGCGCGGCCGCTCGGCGATCCCAACCAAGTCGATGCGCTGGTCGACGCGATCGCCAAGGCGCGCCAGCCGATCATTCTGTCTGGCAGTGGCGTGATTTGGTCGCAAGCATGGACAGAACTTCAGGAGCTCGTCGAAAAGACCGGCATTCCATTCTACACGACACCGCAAGGGCGCGGCGTCGTGCCGGACGATCATGAGTATTCTTATATGACGATGCGCTCGTCGGCTTTTCGCGACGCAGACTTGATCATCGTGGTCGGCACCCGCATGAATTACATCATCGGCCACGCGGCTCCGCCCCGCTTCAACAGTGGCGCCAAGATCGCCCGCATCGATATCGATGCCGACGAAATCGCCACTGCGCCGCGTAAAGTCGATATCGGCATCGTCGGCGATTGCAGGGCGGTGCTGCGCCAACTCATCGATGCGAGCGGCAAGCGCATCAGTGCGGATCATTTCTCCGCATGGCGTCGGAAGTTGTCCGATGGCGAGACAGCTAAACGCCAGGCGCCCGGCGCCAACAAGCCGATGGACGAGATGCCGATCCATCCATTGCGGCTGTGCGACGAGATCAGGAATTTCATGCAGCGCGACGCCATTCTGGTGGTCGACGGACAGGAAATCCTCAACTTCGGCCGCCAGTCGATGCCGACCTTTGCCCCCGGCCACCGCCTCAATTCCGGACCGTTCGGCACCATGGGCGTCGGACTGCCTTTCGGAATCGGCGCCAAGATCGCCAAACCCGACAAGCAGGTCATCGTCGTGCACGGCGACGGCTCGTTTGGCCTCAACGCACTCGAGCTCGACACCGCCGTGCGCCACAATGTTCCGATCCTGGTGGTGGTCAGTCTCAATGGCGGCTGGACCGCCGACCCGGACCGCAACAAGCCGGGCCGCAATCTCGGCTATACGCGCTTCGACAAGATGGCCGAAACGCTCGGCTGCTACGGTGAATATGTCGAACGTCCCGATGAGATCCGCCCCGCTTTGGATCGCGCCCAGCGCGAGGTCGATCGCGGTTCGGTCGCGCTCGTCAACGTCAAGACCGACGACACCGCTCGCGCCGGCACAGCGGCCTTCGCTACATATTCAACCTGAGGATCAGATTTCGACCTGAGCCAATCCGGCGCGTGTTACTTTGCGCGGCGGCGTCGCTGCTGGCCGAGGCCCATCTGTTTGGCGAGTTGCGAGCGGGCGGCTGCGTAATTCGGCGCCACCATCGGGTAATCGCCGCCGAGGCTCCATTTTTCTCGGTATTGCTCGGGCGTCATGTTGTACTGGGTACGCAGATGGCGCTTGAGCGATTTGAATTTCTTGCCGTCTTCCAGACAGACGATGTATTCGGGCGTGACCGACTTTTTCACCGACACCGCCGGCCGCAGCGGCTCCGAGGGTGAGTCGCCGCCCTTGGCCGAGACCCGCGACAGCGCCGTGTAAACCTGGTTGATCAGGCCGGGGATTTCCGCCGCGGGTACCGTATTGTTGCTCACATAGGCGGATACGATCTCCGCCGTCAGCTCGATGAAATTGCCGTTGGTGTCGCTCATCGCGCAATGGTCCTGCTTCGCTCGCAAGATTTGAAGCCGCCCTCGCGGGCCGCGGGTGCCACGGGCAGACCGCAGAGATATCCGAAAGAAAGACCGGTATTCAGCGCGGCGAATATCGGCGCGAATACTGTACCTTTCAAGTTTTACTATCGAAATCCGTTGGCCGCAAGAAAAAGATGGGCACAGCAGCGCTTAGACTTTGCTCAACTCTGTAGTGGGGATGTCCAGCGCGCTCGCCGGACAGCGCCGCGATCGTTGTCAGGCGCTCTTGGGTCAGGGACTCTTGGCGAGGTGGTTGCGCAGATCGTTGATCGAGGCAAAGCGCAGCGTGCCTTGCGGCAACTCGGCTTCGATCGAACCGTCCACATAGAGCGTGTAGCCCATGCCATCGACCACGCCCGATTTCAGGATCGCGACCGCTCCTGGTGCCTTTGGCGCATTCTCTCGCAACGCCTGCTCGCTTACGACTTGTTCGCGCAATGCCTGTTCTCTCGGCGCCTGCTCTCTTGATATTTGCTCTCTTGGCGAAGGTGGCGGAGGGGGAGCCGTCATGGCGGGCCTTGAATCCAGTCTCGCCTCACTTGCAAGCGTGCTCGTCGCGGGCGACTTGGGCTCGGCTGGCCACATGTTGTCAAATTGGCTCGGCGGCTGAGCACGCCGCGGCGGCGCTTGCGGCGGTGGCGGCTGCAAATGCCCCGCCGGTTCGGCGCCAGTGCCCTCGTGCCGCCGGGGCATCGCGGCGCCATTGCCGTTATAGGTTGGTGGGCTTGCTGGCCGGGTGAACTCGCCGAGATCGGCGTGACGCGGCGACAGCGAAACCTCCGCATAGTCCTCCGCTGGTGCCAATTCGGGATTGCGCAGAAACGGTGGGGCCGACGCCGGCGCGCGTTCGTCATAATGTGGCAGATCGGCGGGCATCGCGGGTGGCATGCGCTGTTCGTGCGCATAGACCTCACGCGCGGGCGCATCGGATTTCTGGCGTGGCGGGAATGGATTACGTCCGGGCGCGGCCGGCGGCGGAGCCTGCACGGGATCGAAAGTCTCCAGTGGTCGGCTCGGCCGCACCGGCGGGCGGTTTGCGAGCGCTTCGGAAATGCGCTGCAACTGGGCGACCGCGGCAGCGACGCCGATCACAATGAGGCCGCCGACCACTGCGGTCGTGCCGGCAACGATGAGCGTGTTCCCGAAACTGAATGCGTTGATTGGAATGCCATATCCAACCATGGCGACGCCCAGCATGACGGCAATGGCGCCGACGACAGACAATAACACCGACATACGCACGACGATCCTCTATAAAATAGGCCGGAATCATCGCCCGGCTCGGCTTTGCTGGATAACGTCCTGTGCCGTCGAGAGGATTTTCCCTTCTTCGGCGACCGTCCGCAACCGTTAATGTTAAGATAGCAGATTAGCTCCTCAAACTTGATTAACGGCGATTAGACCCGTTTTGCACCGCACCGATGGCAATTTTGCCCGGAAATGCCCCGTACCGGCGCATTTTTTCGCCAATCAGCCTGGAGGGCATGGTAACGGACGTTGCTCCGGCCAGCGCCAGTGCCTAATTAACCTGGACAAGGAACCCGCCCGGGACGTCCCGGTTTCCATTGAAACTGGTTTATTCCGCAATTTTCGTTTGTCGATCGAGGAGGAACCGATGTCATTTAAGCTGCCCGACCTGCCCTATGCCCATGACGCACTCGCCCCGCATATGTCGCGGGAGACACTCGAATATCACCACGACAAGCACCACAAGGCCTATGTCGACAACGGCAATAAGCTGCTCGAAGGCAGCGGGCTGGAGGGCAAATCGCTTGAAGAGATCGTCAAAGGGTCTTTCGGCAAGAATGCCGGCCTCTTCAACAATGCCGCGCAACATTACAATCACCTCCACTTCTGGAAATGGATGAAGCCGAACGGCGGCGGCGACAAAGTTCCCGCCAAGCTCAAGGCCGCCATCGATAAGGATCTTGGCGGCCTCGAAAAGCTGAAGACGGATTTTTCCCAGGCTGGTGCCACGCAGTTCGGCTCGGGCTGGTGCTGGATCGCCGTGCAGGGCGGCAAGCTCGCGATCACAAAGACGCCGAACGGTGAGAACCCGCTCGTGCACGGTGGAACTCCGATTTTGGGCTGCGATGTGTGGGAACACTCCTATTATATCGACTATCGCAACCGAAGGCCCGATTATCTCAAGGCTTTTCTCGAACACCTGGTGAACTGGGAGTACGTAGAAGAGCTGTTCCTCGGCGCCAGCAAATAGATCCTCGGACGTAGAACAACGGCCACGCGCCCGTCGGCAATCGCTGCCGGCCGCGTGGCCGTTGCAATTTTTCTCACCGCACGAGCGAGGGGCGCTTGGGATTGAACGTCCATCCCGGAATCAGGAATTGCATGGCGAGCGCGTCGTCGCGCGCGCCCGCCCCCATCTCCTTGTAGCGCTTGTTCGCAAATTCGATCTGCGCCATATCGATCTCGATGCCAAGCCCGCCCCGCTCCGGCACCGTCACGAAACCCTTCACGATCTTGAACGGCTCCCTGGTCAGCCTTTGGCCGTCCTGCCAGATCCAATGCGTGTCGATGGCCGTGATCGCCCCCGGCGCCGCGGCCGCGGCATGTGTGACCATGGCCAGCGAAATGTCGAAGTGATTGTTCGAATGCGAGCCCCAGGTCAGTCCCC
>DATATS010000070.1:0-8536 GCA_036268675.1 Pseudolabrys sp. | reverse complement strand
TTCAATGACCGATCCCAACGCTGCGCGCCGCATCCGTCTGACCGGCATCGCGCTGATGTGCTGCGCAGTGGCGTCGTTTTCGTGTCTCGACACGACCGGCAAATATCTCAACTACCACATGGACACAATCCAGGTGGTGTGGGCGCGCTATTTCTTTGCCTTCGTGCTGACGATCATTCCAGTCAATACGCTGACGCGGCCGGGGCTGACCCGCACCAATCGGCCATACCTGCAAATCGGCCGTTCGGCCTTGCTGCTGTTTTCTACCATGCTCAACCTGTTCGCGCTGCGCTGGCTTCAGCTCGACGAGGCGCTCGCGATTTTATTTTCGACGCCGTTCATGGTTGCTGCGCTCTGCGTGCCGCTGCTCGGCGAAACGGTCGGCTGGCGGCGCTGGAGCGCGATCATCGTCGGTTTCTTCGGCGTGCTTGTGGTGGCGCGGCCAGGCATGGGCGGCATGCATCCCGCAGCACTTCTCTCGCTCGGCGGCTCCGTTTGCTACGCATTCTATGTGATTTCCACGCGCTTGCTCGCGCGCACCGATTCGAGCGACACCACCCAGTTCTATACAAGCCTGGTGGGCGCTGCGGCGATGACGCTGATCGTGCCGTTCGTGTGGAAAACACCGGACAGCATGTTCATCGCCGGGTTGATGCTGCTGATCGGCGCGCTCGGCGGCGGCGGTCATTACATCTTGATTCGTGCCCACCGTCTTGCGCCGGCCTCGACGCTCGCGCCGTTCATCTACACCCAGATGCTTTGGACGACGACGCTCGGCTTTCTGGTGTTCGGCGACCTGCCGCACCGCTGGACGATCGTGGGCGGCTTGATCGTGATCTCGTCGGGCCTTTATTTGCTTCACCGCGAGACGGTCAGGGGCAAGCCGGAGCCATCGACGCCCGTTGCCTAAGCAGCCGGCGCGGCGCTAAGGTCCGCCGTCGATAAGCCCAGGGAATGACATGGCGAAACTCGATGAAAAGCGGCCGGCCACCGGCGCCGGCTTGAACGACGATATCGGCGAGCAAAAGCGTCTGGAGCTTTACCGCATGCAGGTCGTCCTGCGCGAGGCCGAGCAGCGCGCCTATGACCTGTTCCTGCAAAATCTTGTGAAGGGCACCAGCCATCTTTCGCTCGGGCAGGAGGCGGTGGCGGCGGGCTTTGCCTGCGCCATGGTCAAGGGCGATCTCTCGTTCTGCACGTATCGTGGGCACGCCCACACGCTGGCGCGCGGCGTGCCGGTCGAGAAGGTGCTGGGCGAACTGATGCAGCGCGATAACGGCTTGATGCGCGGCAAGGGCGGCTCGATGCACTTAACCTCGGTCGATCACGGCGTCATGGGTTCCTACGCCATCATCGGCGCGCATCTTCCCATCGCGTGCGGCGCCGCCTGGCGCGCGCAATACAAGGGCGCCAAGGATGTCTCGGTCTGCTTCTTCGGCGACGGCACCACCAATATCGGCGCCTTCCACGAGGCGCTCAATTTCGCGGCGGTGTGGAAGCTGCCGGTCGTCTTCGTCTGCGAGAACAATCTTTATATGGAATACACGCCCATTGGCGACGTGACCGCAGTGCCGAGCCCGGCCGGCGATCGCGCCTCGGCCTATGGTCTGGAAAAGATCGTGATCGACGGCAACGACGCCGACGTGGTCTATCGCACGGCGCAAGTTGCCTTCGACAAGGCGCGCGCCGGCAAGGGGCCTTCGTTGATCGAATGTCTCACGTATCGCCACAGCGGCCACTCGCGCGCCGATCCGGCCAAGTACCGGCCCGAAGGCGAACTCGACCGCTGGAAGCAACGCGATCCGATCAAGATCTACCGCGAACGGCTGCTGCAATTTGGCGTGAGCGAAAAGACCATCGCGACCATCGACGCCGAGGTGCGCAAGGTCGTGGACGATGCGACCGAGGCCTGCAAGGCCGCGCCCAATCCGCCGCTCGATATTCTCACCACCGACGTCTACGCCGACGGCGGCTGGGCGTGGCGGAACTAGAACTGCGGAATTGATTTGGAGAAACGGAAATGCCGGAACTGACTTATCGCGACGCCGTCATTCGCGGGATTGCGCAGGAAATGGCGCGCGATTCCGACGTCGTGTTTCTCGGCGAGGACGTGGCAAAAGCGGGCGGCGTGTTCAAGGCGACCGTCGGCCTGTACGAACAGTTCGGGCCGTTGCGCGTGCGCGATACGCCGATTTCCGAGCAGGCGATTTTGGGCGCCGCCATGGGCGCGGCCATGACCGGCCTGAAACCGATCGCCGAGATCATGTTTTCGGATTTTTTCGCCGTCTGCTTCGACTATATCGCCAACGAATTCCCCAAAAGCCGTTACATGTCGAACGGACAGGTCAAATGCCCGCTGGTGGTGCGCACCGGCAACGGCGCGGGCTCGCGCTTCGGCGCACAGCACTCTCAGAGCGTCGAGAACTGGTGCATGATGATCCCGGGGCTGAAAGTCGTCGCGCCGTCGACCCCGCGCGACGTCATCGGCCTGCTGGCGGCGGCCGTGCGCGATCCCGATCCGGTGATCTTCTGCGAGCACAAATCGCTCTACGCCACCAAGGGCGAAGTTCCGGACGGCGAGATCGTCGACACGCTCGGAACGGCGAAAATCGTGCGCCCCGGCAAGGACGCCACCATTTGCGCGCTGGCGCTCATGGTTCCACGCGCGCTTGCCGCCGCCGAGACGCTCAAGGCGGAACATGGCATCGACTGCGAGGTTGTCGATGTGCGCTCGCTGGTGCCGCTCGACACCCGGACCATCCTCGGTTCCGTGGCCAAAACGCACCGGTTATTCACGGTAGAAGAGAATCCTCGGCTCTGTGGATGGGGCGCAGAAGTGGTCTCCATCGCCGTAGATGAGGGCTTCTACGACCATGACGGACCCCCAATACGAATAACAACTCCGCATATTCCGCTGCCGGCAGCCGACATTCTGGAGGACATCGTCCTCCCAACTCCCGCCCGCATCGTCGACACAGTGAGTAGGGCGTTGAACAGTTAGGAACGCGTCATGTACGACAATCTTCTCGCCGACGTTCCGACCGATCTCTACATCGGCGGCAAATGGCGCAAGGCATCCGACAACGGCCGCTTCGACGTGATCGACCCGGCGACCGAGCGCAAGATCGCTTCGGTTGCAAGCGCGACGGTCGAAGACGCCAAGCTCGCGCTTGACGCCGCCGATGCCGCCTTTGAGGGCTGGGCCGGCCGCAAGCCGCGCGAGCGCGGAGAAATCCTGCGCAAGGCGTTCGAATTGATCATGCGCGACGCCGAGCGCTTCGCCAAACTCATCACGCTGGAGAACGGCAAGGCGCTGTCGGATTCTCGTGGTGAAGTCGCTTATGCCGCTGAATTTTTTCGCTGGTATGGCGAGGAAGCCGTGCGCAACAACGGCAGCGTGTCGACAGCACCTGCGTCGGGCGCACGCATCGTCGTGCAGCACAAGCCCGCGGGAATTGCCGTGCTGGTGACGCCATGGAATTTTCCGGCGGCGATGGCGACGCGCAAGATCGGTCCCGCGCTTGCCGCCGGCTGTCCGGTGGTATTGAAGCCCGCTTCCGATACGCCGCTCACCATGCTGGCCTTGATGCCGGCGCTGGAAGAAGCCGGCGTTCCCGCCGGCGTCGTCAACGTCATCCCCTCGCGCTCGTCCGGCAAGGTCGTGGGCCATATGCTGCACGATCCGCGCGTGCGAGTGGTTTCCTTTACCGGCTCCACCGAAGTCGGCCGCATGCTGCTGCACGAGGCCGCCGACAATATTGTCAAGCCAGCGATGGAGCTTGGCGGCAACGCGCCGTTCATCGTGTTCGAGGACGCCGATATCGACGCTGCCATTGACGGCGCGATGGTCGCCAAGATGCGCAACATGGGCGAGGCCTGCACGGCGGCCAATCGGTTTTACGTGCACGAAAAGGTGCACGACGAATTCGCCGAAAAGCTCACCGCCAAGATGGGCAATTTGAAGATAGGCAACGGTCTCGACGATGGCGTCAATCTCGGACCGCTGGTCAACAAGGACGGCCGCGACAAGGTGATCGAACTGGTGGACGACGCGGTCAAGAAGGGCGCCAAGGTATTGACCGGCGGCAAGTTGCCGGACGGGCCGGGCTTCTTCTATCCGGCAACCGTGCTTACCAATGTGTCCGACGATTCGAAAATGCTGAACGAGGAAATCTTTGGGCCCGTCGCCTCGATCCAGACGTTCAAGACCGAGGCGGAAGCGATCAAACGCGCCAACGATACCGAGTACGGTCTGGTTGCCTATCTCTACACCAAGGATCTGTCGCGTGGCATGCGCGTTTCCGAAAAGCTCGACTTCGGCATGATCGGCCTCAATCGCGGTCTCGTCTCGGACCCGGCCGCGCCGTTCGGCGGCGTCAAGCAGTCCGGCCTCGGCCGCGAAGGCGCGCAGGAAGGCATGAAGGAATTTCTCGAGACACAATACGTTTCGGTGACGTGGTAAGGAAATTCACGTGGACGTCTTGATGCCGCAGCTCGGCGAAACCGTCGCCGAGGGAAAAATCGTGAAATGGTTCAAGGCGGCCGGCGACGCGGTCAAGCCGGGCGACAATCTGTTCGAGATCGAAACCGACAAGACCTCGATGGAAGTGCCGGCGACCTCGGCCGGAACGCTCACCGACATTCGTTTTCAGATCGGCGACGTGGCGAAAGTCGGCGCGGTGGTGGCGGTGATTAACGATGGCGGCAAGCCATCCACCGTTTCTTCAAGGTCGGCAAATATCTCTCCCTCGTTCGTCCCCGCGCAAGCGGGCATTCAAAAAGAAAAAGAACTGAGTCCCCGCTTGCGCGGCGACGAGCGGGGTTTGAGCGATGCACCGCGAACAATAGTCCCATTCGCCGCGCGTGATCCTTTCCACGTGGTGATGACGCCGGAACGGAATTATGGGCCGGCAAGGCTGTCGGGTGGTGCGGTGACGACCCCGCTCGCACGACGGCTGGCGGGCGAGCGCGGCATCGATCTTGCGCGCGTGTCCGGGTCAGGCCCGCATGGCCGCGTCATTGCCGCAGACGTGGAACGCGCCGCCCCCGGCGCGGCGTCGCCTGCAATGGCGAGCGGCGCCAGCGCCGCGGAGGTGATGGCACTTTACGCCGGCACGGTTTACGAGGAAGTGCCGCTCGATGGGATGCGCGCGACCATCGCCAGACGGCTGGTGGAAGCTAAACAGACCATCCCGCATTTTTATCTGACTGCCGACATGGATGTTGGGCGGCTGATCGCCGTGCGCGAAGAGGCGAACGTCGCGGCGCCCGCGACCAAAGACGGCCCGGCGTTCAAGCTCTCGCTCAATGACTTCATCATCAAGGCCTGGGCCGCGGCACTCCAGCGCGTACCCGCCGCCAATGCCATTTGGGCGGGCGACCGCATCCTGCGTTTCCGGCATTCCGATATTGGCGTCGCGGTGGCGCTTGATGGCGGACTGATCACGCCGGTCATCCACAACGCCGAGGAAAAATCGCTCACCGCCATTTCGGCGGACATGCGTGATCTCGCCGCCCGCGCTCGCGCGAAAAAACTCAAGCCGAACGAATATCAGGGCGGCTCAAGCGCCATTTCCAATCTCGGCATGTATGGTGTGTGCGAATTCGCGGCCATCATCAATCCGCCGCACGCGACCATCCTGGCGGTCGGCGCGACTCGGCGTGCGCCGGTCGAGACCGAAGACGGCGGTGTCAGATTTATCAGTCAGATGACGGTCACGCTGTCATGCGATCATCGTGTGGTCGATGGCGCGCTTGGCGCCGAATTGCTGGCCGCGTTCAAGGCATTTGTCGAAAAGCCAGTCACCGCGCTGGTCTAGCAGGGGGCACTGATGGGCAAGAAATGCATCATCTCCGCCGTCGCCATGTTCGTCATGGCGTGGGCGCTCAGCTTCGTCGTTCATGGGCTACTGTTGGGCGGCGACTATGCCGTCACGCCGGGCATGCGCCCGCCCGCCGAGGCGCAAAAGCTGATGGCGTACCTGATCCTTGCACAGGCGCTGTTTGGCATCGCCTTTGCTTGGATCTACGTGCAGGGCAAGGAGGACAAGCCGTGGCTGGCGCAGGGCGTCCGCTTCGGCATCGCGGTCGCGTTCCTGACCGTGATTCCGATGTATCTGATCTACCACGCGGTGACGCCGGTGCCACTTGTGCTTGCACTCAAGCAAATTGTGTATGACACCATCCGCGTGGTGCTGATGGGAATCGTGCTCGCATGGATCAACCGATAGCGATTGGAGAAAATTGCAATGGCTGACGCAAAGCCAGACGTGCTGCTGGTCGGCGCCAAGAAGCCCGTCATGATGAAGGGCCTCGAAGGCAAAGTAACGCTGCATCATTGGCTCGACGCCGCCGACAAGGCCACGTTCGCCAAATCGGTCGGCAGCAAGATCGGCGCCATTGCCGTCGCGCACCACACCAGAGTGGACGGCGACTTCCTCAAGCAATTTCCCAACGTCAGACAAGTGTCGAGCTTCGGCGTCGGTTACGATCACATCGACGCCAAGTGGGCGGGCACCCACGGCATCATCGTCACCAACACGCCCGATGTCCTCAACGAGGAAGTGGCCGACACGGCGCTCGGCCTGCTGCTCTGCACTGTGCGTGAATTTCCGCAGGCCGAGCGTTATGTGCGCGCCGGCAAATGGCCGCAGGCGCAATATCCGCTCACCAAGGCGACATTGCGCAATCGTACCGTCGGCATGGTCGGCATGGGCCGCATCGGCAAGGCCATCGCCAAGCGCCTGGAGGCGTTTGGCGTTCCCGTGGTCTATCATTCGCGCAACAAGCAGGATGTCGCATACAAATATTATCCCAAGCTGCTCGACATGGCGCGCGATGTTGACACGCTGATGGTCATCGTGCCCGGGGGCGCCGCAACGCAGAATCTGATCAACGCCGATGTGCTCAGGGCGCTTGGCTCGAACGGCATCCTCATCAATATGGCGCGCGGTTCGGTGGTGGACGAGTCGGCGCTGATCGCCGCACTCAAAGACCGCACGATCTATTCCGCCGGCCTCGATGTGTTCGCCAAGGAACCGGAGGTGCCGAAGGATCTGCTCGAAATGGACCACGTCGTGCTGTTCCCACATCTAGGATCTTCGACCGAGGTGACGCGCGCCGCGATGGATCAGCTTCTGGTCGACAACATCCTGGCCTGGGCTGCCGGCAAGCCGCCGCTTACCCCGGTCGCTGAAACGCCTTATCCGCCGAAAAAGTGAACGCCGTGCGCCGCGGTCCTTTGCTTATCGCGTGCGCTTTATTCGCCATCGGTCCGGCGGCGGCGCAGGCGCCGGCAATCGGCGACTCGGCCAAGAAAGTCATCGGCACCTGGGAATTTTCGAACGCCGATCGGGACAAGATATGCACGGCTACTTTCAAGGCCGACCACACTGCCGTCGGCCTTAAGGTCGAGTTCGACCGGAATTGCGGCAATCTGTTTCCGTTGGTGAAGGACGTCGTCGGTTGGAAATTCCCCGACGACGATCTGCTCAGTCTGCTCGACGCGCAAGGCAAGGCGCTGGTCGAATTCAGCGAGGTGGAAGACGGGATCTATGAGGCGCCGACACCTGGCGTCGGCGTCTTGTTCCTGCAGAATCCCGCCGTTGCCGCGGGACCGGCGCCGAAATCGCCGGAAGATATCGCGGGTGACTGGACGCTGATGCGCGGCGCCGGCGCGCCGCTGTGCGCGCTGACGCTTGCCACGACGCCTCAGGGCGACGGTCTGACACTGACGGTGAAGCCGGGCTGCGCTGCCTCGATTGCCCAACTCGATTTCACGCAATGGAAGTTGGAAAACGGCGAATTGGTGCTGGCCTCCGCGCGCGGCAGTCCCTGGCGTTTCGAGGACATCGACACCGTGACATGGCGCCGGATTCCGGAAAGCGCCAATCCGATCACACTGGTGCGCCAGTAATCAGATCAGACGCAAGCCCTTGAAGCTCGCGTGACCCTCTTTGCCGACAATGATGTGGTCGTGCACGGCAATTCCCAACGGCTTTGCCACATCGATGATCGCCTGCGTCATCTGGATGTCGGCGCGCGACGGCGTCGGGTCGCCCGACGGATGATTATGTACCAGGATCAGTGCGGTCGCCGACAATTCGAGCGCGCGCTTGACCACTTCGCGCGGATAAACCGGCGTGTGATCGACGGTGCCGGTCTGCTGCACTTCGTCGACGATCAGTTGATTGCGCTTGTCGAGGAACAGGACGCGGAATTGCTCACGCTCGGCAAAGGCCATGGCGGTGCGGCAATAGTCGATCACGCTCGACCATGACGACAGCATTGGCCGCTTCTGCACTTGCCCGCGCGCCAGGCGGCTCGCCGCCGCATGCACGATTCTGAGTTCCGTTATGGCGGCGTCGCCCATTCCCTTGACCTCTTTGAGGCGCGCGGATGGCGCTGCCACGACCTCAGCGAAGGAGCCGAATTTTGCGATCAGAACCTTGGCGAGCGGCTTCACGTCGCGCTGTGGGATAGCGCGGAACAGCACCAGTTCGAGCAGTTCATAGTCGCTGACGGCCTCGGCGCCGGC
>DATATS010000069.1:0-27865 GCA_036268675.1 Pseudolabrys sp. | reverse complement strand
AAGACGCAAAGCACGCTCTACGCAGCGCTCGCCGGGCTCGGCGCGGCTTGCGCCATGATGGGCAAATACTGGTCGGTGTTCCTGATCGCGGGGCTGGTCGTCGCCGCGCTCGTTGACAGGCGGCGCGCACGATATTTTCGTTCGCCGGCGCCATGGATCACGATCGCGGTCGGCGCGCTCGCGCTCGCGCCACATCTGGTCTGGCTCACGCGTCACGACTTCGCACCGTTCGCCTATGCGGTCGGCGTGCACGGCGAAAAGCCGTTCCTGCAAACCGCAGTCGCCGCGCTCGGCTATCTGGCAGGCTCGGCCGGCTATGTGGCGCTGCCGGTGATCATCGCGCTGGCGGCGGCGCGTCCGAATCGCGCGACGCTCTCCGACATGATCTGGCCCGCCGACGCCGACCGGCGTCTCGCGGCGGCGGCCTTCTGGGCGCCGCTGCTGCTGCCTGTCTTGGGTGCGCTTGCGAGCGGCACGGATATTACTTCGCTGTGGTCGATGTCGGCCTGGACCCTGCTGCCGATCGTGCTGCTGTCGCCGCAGGGAATGACGATCCGCGCGGTCGACACGCGCCGGCTGCTCGCGTTCGCCGTGGCGCTGCCGGTGCTGATGCTGTTGCTCTCGCCGCTGATCGCGCAGCTTCTCACGCGGCGCTAGGCGGCCGTCTCAATAGCGATAATGATCGCTCTTGAACGGACCCTGCTGCGGCACGCCGATATAGGCGGCCTGGTCTTTGCGCAGCTCGGTGAGCTTCACGCCAATCTTGGCCAGATGCAGCCGCGCGACCTTTTCGTCGAGCGTCTTCGGCAGCACGTAGACTTCTCGTCTGTACTTGCCGTTCGTGTTGTTGGCGAACAATTCGATCTGCGCCAGCGTCTGGTTGGTGAACGACGCCGACATCACAAACGACGGATGGCCCATGGCGTTGCCGAGATTCACAAGCCGGCCTTCCGACAGCAGGATGATGCGGTGATTGTCCGGGAAGGTGATCTCGTCGACCTGCGGCTTGATGTTGGTCCACTTGAGATTTTTCAAATGGGCAATTTGTATCTCGTTGTCGAAGTGGCCGATGTTGCAGACGATGGCGCGGTCCTTCATCTTGCGCATGTGCTCGATGGTGATGATGTCCTTGTTGCCCGTCGCTGTGACGAAGATATCGGCCTGCGGGGCTGCATCTTCCATGGTCACGACTTCATAGCCTTCCATCGCGGCTTGCAGCGCGCAGATCGGATCGACCTCCGACACCATCACGCGGCAGCCAGCCTGGCGCAGTGACGCCGCCGAGCCTTTGCCGACGTCGCCGAAGCCTGCGACCATCGCGACCTTGCCCGACATCATCACGTCGGTGCCACGGCGGATGCCGTCGACCAGCGATTCACGACAGCCATAGAGGTTGTCGAACTTCGACTTCGTGACCGAGTCGTTGACGTTGATGGCGGGCCAGAGCAGTTTGCCGGCCTTCTGCATGTCGTAGAGGCGATGCACGCCGGTAGTGGTCTCCTCCGAAACGCCTTTGATGTTCTTGGCGATCTCGGCGAAATAACCCTTCGGCTTTTCCTTCAGCTGCTTCTTGAGTAGCGCGAAGAACACTTCCTCTTCTTCCGAGCCGGGCTTGTCGAGGAAGGCGGTGTCGCCGTTCTCGGCGCGCACGCCGAGATGCACGTACATCGTGGCGTCGCCGCCGTCGTCGAGGATCATGTTCGGGGTGCCGCCGCCGTGCCATTCGAACAGCTTGGCGGTGTAGTCCCAGTAATCCTTCAGGCTTTCGCCCTTGATCGCGAAGACGGGCACGCCGGCGGCGGCGATCGCCGCGGCGGCATGATCCTGCGTCGAATAGATGTTGCACGACACCCAGCGCACGTCGGCGCCGAGCGCCGTCAGCGTTTCAATGAGCACCGCGGTCTGGATCGTCATGTGCAGCGAGCCGGCGATGCGCGCGCCCTTCAGCGGCTGCTTGGGGCCGTATTCCTCGCGGGTCGCCATCAGGCCGGGCATTTCGGTTTCGGCCAATGAGATTTCCTTGCGGCCGAACTCGGCCAGAGAAATGTCCTTGACGATGGAGTCGGAGGCGGCAGCGGCTTTGGGCTTGGCGGAAACGGTCATGACGGTCCTGTGCAACTGGCGAATGGAATGGCTTGGTTGGCCGAGCCTATAACAGGCCCCCGCCACCCCCGCAACGCATATATAAAGACTTCTTTATGTAAGCTGCCGGCTATTCTTCTTCGCCGAAATGGCTTTCGACCAGCTCGCACAGCGCCTTCACGGCAGCGGCGGCGTCCTTGCCGGTGGCCTTGATCAGGACCTTGGTGCCGGGGCCGGCCGCAAACATCATCAGCCCCATGATCGAGGTGGCGCCCACGGTTTCCTGGCCGCGAGTCACGGTGACGGCGGCGTCGTATTTTTCGGCGGTTTGCACGAATTTGGCCGAGGCGCGGGCGTGCAGGCCCTTTTTATTGACGATCTCCACCTCGCGCGCGATCGGCGTGCCGTGCTTGTCAGCGCGTGGGCTCATTTACCGGTGAGGACCCGGCTGGCGATTGTGCAGTATTTGCGCCCCGCCTCCTGCGCGGCTGACACGGCCTGTTCGAGAGGGCAGGTTTCGCGCACCTTGGCCAGCTTGATCAGCATGGGCAGATTGATGCCGGCCAGCACTTCGACCTTGGGCTGGCTCATGACGGAAATCGCCAGATTCGACGGGGTGCCGCCGAACATGTCGGTGAGGATGGCGACGCCTTCGCCGCTATCGACCCGTTTGACCGCGTCGAGAATGTTCTTGCGGCACTGCTCGACGTCGTCGTCGGGACCAATGGTGACCGCTTCGATCTGCCGTTGGGGTCCGACCACATGCTCCAACGCCGAGCGGAACTCGACGGCGAGCCGCCCGTGGGTCACAAGTACGAGGCCGATCATCCCAAACTCCTCGCGGGCGCTTGGCTGCTGCGCCGCACGAACGGGGGCGCATTGAGGCCCATCCGAAGGCCCGTTGCAAGGGCTCGCCCCGGTATATAGGTGCTCTGCTGCAGTGCGAAAAGACGGGGCCAAGGGAAGCTCAAAAGGGTCCGTTTCGGCGCCGGCGATCCTAGGGCCGTTATCGTTAATTTTTCCGAACCGGCCGCCGGGCGCAGCGGGGTAACGCGCTTTGGCGCTTGGCGTCAATCGGCGGCTGGGGATGTCTGAAGGAATGCCAGCAGAAGGCCCATGGCCGGCAGGCCGGCTGCGACCGCAAGCCGCGGCAGCGCCACCCCCTCGATTGTCGTCTGGCCGGCGGCGGGGTCGGGCAGCCGGACGGCGTCGGGGGCGGCCAGGTCGATCACCAGCCCCACCGCCGCGACCGGCTCAAAGGGCAGGCGGCGGATGCCCAGGCCGCGGATTTCGATCAGTCCAGCCAAGGCTTGCGCGGGACGCACCAGCAAGCGGCCGGCGCGCGCCTCGATATGTGCGCGGTCGTCCGCCACCAGCCGCGCGAAGAGCAGGGCGCCGAGCGCTGTGCCTTGCGCGCACGCTTGCAGCAATTCCCAGGCGAGCAGCGACTTGCCGCTGCCCGAGGGTCCGCGGATCAAAGCGGCTCTCGGCCCGATCAGGACGGCGGAGGCGTGGATAGACGTGTTCACCATTTTTCCGACGAGCGGACGCTAATTCAGATTGAGAAAAAACTCACTTCGCCGGCAGGCGAACGATGAATCGCGCGCCGAGCACATGTGGTTCTTGTCCGCTGGCGACGACGCCCGTGCGGTTTTCGACCCAGACGCTCCCGCCATGGGCTTCCACGATCTGCTTGGAGATCGAGAGGCCGAGCCCGGAGTTCTGCCCGAAGCCCTGTTCCTCCGGCCGGTCGGTGTAGAAGCGCTCGAAGATCTTATCGAGCGCGTCGGGGCGGATGCCTGGGCCGTCATCGTCGACCGTGATCTCAATTTCGTTCCTGAGCTTGCGACAAGTGACGCGCACGGTGCCGCTGGGCGGCGAGAACGAACGCGCATTGTCGATCAGATTGCTGACCACCTGGCCGAGGCGCGAGTCATGTCCCGGCACCTTGAAATCCGCCGGAACGCCGCCCTCGAAGGCGAGCGTGACAGTGACGTCGTCGGCGCGGATTTCATTCGCCGCCTTCACCAGCGCCTCAAGCATCGGCGATATGTCGACGCTTGCCGCTTCCTGCCGCTGCATCTCCGCGTCAAGACGGCTGGCGTCCGAAATATCGGTGATCAGCCGGTCGAGCCGCTTCACGTCGTGCTCGATCACTTCGAGCAGGCGGCGGCGGCCGTCGTCGGTCTTGGCCAGCGGCAGCGTCTCGACCGCCGAGCGCAGAGAGGTCAACGGATTGCGCAATTCATGCGCGACGTCGGCGGCAAAGCTTTCGATTGCCTCGATCCGCGTATAGAGCGCCTCCGTCATGTCGCGCAGTGCGCCGGACAAATGGCCGATCTCGTCGCGGCGGCGCGTGAAATCGGGAATTTCGACGCGCGCGCGAATGCGTCGCCGCACACGCTCGGCGCCGTCGGCAAGCCGACGAACCGGACCGGCGATGGTGCCGGCAAGCAGCATCGAGAGCACCACCATGACGCCGGCCGCAACCAGAAACACCTTGACGATGGCGAGGCGCTCGGTTTCCACCATGTCGTCGATGTCGGCGCCTTGCGTCGACAGCATCAGCGCGCCGCGTACGGCGCGGAAACGCTGCACCGGCACCGCCACCGAGACGATGACCTCGCCGCGGTCGTTCACCCGCACCATCTTGGTCGGCACGCCGTCGAGCGCCGCCGCAACTTCCGAATAGCCCTTGCCGTTCTCCGGCCCGAGTTCCTTGTAGGCCGGAAGATCGCCGCGTCCGAGCCAGCGCCGCATGGCGATGAAGCCGCGCTCGACGATGCCGGGCTTTTCGGCCGTCGGCGGCGGCAGGTCGAAGCGCAAGACGTCGCCGCGGCCATAGAGATTGCGGCTGTCCAAAATCAGCACGCCGTCGCGGTCATAGATGCGGGCGCGCGTCTTAGTCGGCGACACAAGACGGCGCAGAACGGGGGCAACGCGCTCGGGATTGATCGGAAACTCGATGCCGGAGAGCGAATCATCGGACGGGCCGTAGCTTTGGCCCGCCTGCAATTCGAGCAGCCGGTCGGGATCGATGGTGATGCTGTCGGTTTCGACCGTCGCGGACGCTGCGATCGCGCTGGCGATGATTTCGCTCTGCACCAACAGGCTCTGCACGCGCGCGTCGATCAGACCGGCGCGGAATTGCGACAGGTACATCACGCCGATCAGCAGCGCGACCAGACCCGCGAGATTGAGAAAGACGATGCGGCGGGTGAGGCTGGAGAAGCTTTGCGAGACAAAGAAGCCCCAGGCCCGCCGCAGCGGCCGCCTGATGGCGCCGAAACGGTCGCGCTCCGCGCGCGGCGGCTCCGCAGCCTGCTTCTTGGCTTCGGCGTTCTGCGCCAGGATTTCCGCAGTCCGATCGAGCACGTCGTTCAATCCAGCCGGGTTGATCGTGGAAGCGATTTTACCGCAAGCCGGGACGCCTCGTCAGTCCGCCGCCACCGGCGCAACATTAAATGTGAGTCACTATTCCTTGAAGCGATAACCGACGCCATAAAGCGTCTCGATCATCTCGAAGTCGTCGTCCACGACCTTGAACTTCTTGCGCAGCCGCTTGATGTGGCTGTCGATGGTGCGGTCATCGACATAAACTTGGTCGTCATAGGCCGCGTCCATCAGCGCGTTGCGGCTTTTCACCACGCCCGGACGGGTGGCGAGAGCCTGCAAAATGAGGAACTCGGTGACGGTGAGCGTCACGGCCTCGTTCTTCCATGTGCAGGTGTGGCGTTCGGGGTCCATGCGCAGCAGCCCGCGCTCGAGCACCTTGGCGCTGTCGGTTTCCTTGACCGGCGAGCCGTCCTTGGCGGAGGCGCGGCGCAACACCGCCTTCACGCGCTCGACCAGCAGCCGCTGCGAAAACGGTTTGCGGATGAAATCGTCGGCGCCCATCTTGAGGCCGAACAGTTCGTCGATTTCCTCGTCCTTCGAGGTGAGGAAGATGACAGGGATGTCGGTTTTCTGCCGCATGCGGCGCAGCGTTTCCATCCCGTCCATGCGCGGCATCTTGATGTCGAGGATGGCGAGATCGGGCGGCGAGGTCTTGAAGCCGTCGATCGCCGATGCGCCGTCGGTATACGTCATGATGCGGTAGCCCTCGGCTTCGAGAGCCATCGACACGGACGTTAGGATATTGCGGTCATCGTCAACGAGCGCGATGGTCGGCATGAAAGCCCCTCTGGCGTGACGTCCCGCGTGGTTTGAAGCCTTTAACGGGGTCTGAAATGTGGCCCCTTTGCAACAACTATGTGATTCCCTAGCAATTTCAACCCCGATACGCGCAAGTGCCCCCGCTCCGGGCGATATCATTAACAGCAAAGCCGTCGAAACCCCATGACGCCCGGACAGACCTTCGATGCCGCCTCGGCCGCCAAAAAGCTCCTGCGCGAGGGCCGCTCGGGCGCTTTGGCGACGTTGATGACAAAGACGGGCGATCCCTATTGCTCGCTCGTGAATGTCGCGACGGCCGTGGATGGCGCTCCGCTTATGTTGCTGTCGAAGCTCGCGATTCACACCAAAAACCTGCTCGCCGACAGTCGCGTGTCGCTGATGCTGGACGAGCGCAAAGCCGGCGATCCGCTCGAAGGCGCACGCGTGATGCTGACGGGTTCATGCTCGTATACGTCCGATTCCTCGGTGGCGAACTCCTATCTTCGGCGGCATCCTCAGGCCGAACTGTTCGCGAGCTTCGGCGATTTCGGATTCTATCGCATGACGATCGCGCGTGCCCATCTGGTCGCGGGCTTCGGCCGCATCGTGGACCTCACCCCGCCGGAACTCCTCACCGACATTTCGGACGCCGGCGCGCTGGTCGAGGCCGAGGCGGGCGCCATCGAGCATATGAATGCCGCTCACGCCGAAGCCTGCAGGCTTTACGCCACCAGGCTGCTCGGCGCGCCTGACGGCAACTGGCGCTGCGTCGGTATCGATCCCGAAGGGATCGAATTGCAGCAGGGCCTCACCGCGCGCCGGCTGTTCTTTCCGCAGCGCGTCACCGCGCCGGGGGCTTTGCGCGCCGTGTTGAAGCAATTCGCCGAGCAGGCGCGGCCCTGAGCCCACCCGCGAATTTAGATCGCGGTTATATCAAAAAGTTCCGCCGATTAAATTCCGCCGTCCAGGCAGGAACAACGGCCATCGTTGCGGATTTCCAGAAGATCGACGCGGCGCGGCATCCTGCCGGTGCTGCCGCAAGCCAACGGTCAAGCAAAGGGTGAAAGCCATGCCCACGAAACCCGACGACCGCGGACTGAACCGGCGCAATTTTCTCAACGCAACGGTGGCCTCGACCATGACGCTGACATTGCTCAAGACAAAAGAGGCAGACGCCGCGCCCGCGCAATCTCCGGCCAGGGCCGCGCATCAACCGGTCGACATGACCTTGCAGATCAACGGCCGCGAGCAACGCCTGTCGCTCGATGTGCGCACCAGCCTGCTCGACGCCTTGCGCGAGCACGTCGGGCTGACCGGCAGCAAGAAAGGCTGCGACCACGGCCAGTGCGGCGCCTGCACGGTGCTGATCGACAACAAACGCGTGCTGTCGTGCCTGACGCTTGCCGTCATGGCGCAAGGCCGCGCGGTGACGACGATCGAAGGCCTCGCCGCCGCCGACGGTGCGCTGCATCCGATGCAGCAGGCCTTCATCGATCACGACGCCTTCCAGTGCGGCTACTGTACGCCCGGTCAAATTCTGTCGGCGGTGGCCTGCGTGCATGAAGGCCACGCCAATGACGCGGCCCAGATCCGCGAATACATGAGCGGCAATCTCTGCCGTTGCGCTGCCTATCCCAATATCGTCGACGCCATCGTCGACGCCAAACCGAAAATGAAGGAGGCCTGACATGCGCCCCTTTCATTACGAGCGTGCCACCGACGGGCGGTCGGCCATCAACGCTTTCCAGGCAACCGGCGCTTCAAATTATGTGTCGGGCGGCACGACGCTCATCGACCTGATGAAGCTCGACGTGATGCGGCCGGAGCGCGTGGTCGACATCTCGCCGCTCGCCGCCGATGGTTCGCTTGCCGGCATTCAATCCGACGACAAAGGCCTGCGGCTCGGCGCCTTCGCCTCGATGGCGCAGGCCGCCGATCATCCGGACGTGCTGGCGAAATATCCGGCCATCGCCCAGTCATTGCAGCTTGCGGCCAGCGCGCAGCTCAGGAACATGGCGCTGCTTGGCGGCAACGTCCTGCAACGCACCCGCTGCACGTATTTCCGCGACACGTCCTATGCCAATTGCAACAAACGCAACCCCGGCTCAGGCTGCGCGGCGATGGATGGCGTCAACCGCGCGCACGCGGTGCTCGGCACCAGTCCGCAATGCATCGCGACCTATGCCGGCGACTTCGCGCAGGCGCTCACCGCCTTCGACGCGCAGGTGGAGATCATGGGCAAGAGTGGCGCCCGCAAGATCGCCTTTGCCAAATTGCACGTCCAGCCGGGCGAGCAACCGGACGTGGAAACCAGACTGCTGCCCGGCGACATCATCACGGCGTTTCAGATTGCGCCCGCGCCGTGGACGCGCCGCTCGGTCTATCTCAAGGTGAGAGACCGCCAATCCTACGAATTCGCGCTCGCTTCCGCCGCGGTCGCGCTCGATCTTGATAACGGCACGATCCGTGGCGCCCGCATCGCGCTCGGCGGCGTCGCGACCGTGCCGTGGCGCGCCTATGAGGCCGAGCAGAAACTGGCCGGGCAGGCAATCGATGACGCCACGCTCGCCGCGGCCGCGAATCTTGCCTTCGCCGAAGCCAAACCGCGCCAGCACAACGCCTTCAAGATCGAGCTTGGCAAGCGCACGCTTATTCGCGCGTTGCACCAGGCCGCCGCACTGGAGATCCCAGCATGAACCGCGCCGCCCCCGAACCGAAAGCCAATATGGGCGCGCCCGCGCCGCGTCTTGAGGCGCGTCTGAAGGTCACCGGACAGGCGCGCTATGCCTCGGACATGCCGGTCAACAATCCGGCCTTCGCCTATCTCGTCACCAGCACAATCGCCAGGGGCACGATCACGCGCATCGACCTTGGCGACGCCAAATCCGTTCCGGGCGTGCTCGACATTTTTACGCACGAGAACACCGGCGAGTTGAAAACCGTCAAATACGCCGCCGGTGGAGGCGGGGTGAACTCATCGATCCAGGAATTGGGTCCGAAGATCCAGCAGGAAGGCCAGATCGTCGCGATGATCGTGGCGGACACATTCGAGGCCGCGCGCGAAGCCGCCTACCGCATCAAGATATTCTACAGCGCGGAGGCGCCGAGCGCGAGTTTCGATGCCAAGGGCATCACCGAAGCCGCCGTCAAGAAAGAACTGCCGAATGCCGGCGACGCGGTCGCGGCCTTCGAGAGCGCGCCCGTCCAGCTCGACGTGACCTACGCCACGCCGACGCAGCATCACAATCCGATCGAGCTGTTCACCACCACCGCGGTCTGGAACGACGGTGAACTCACGATCTACGAGCCGAGCCAATTCATGTACGGCTTGAAGAACAACGCGGCGCACAAGCTCGGCATCGATCCCGATAAGGTTCGCGCCATCAGTCACTTCGTCGGCGGCGCTTTCGGCAGCAAATCGCAGGTGACGCCGCGCACCGGACTGGTCGCGCTCGCCGCAAAAAAACTCAATCGTCCGGTGAAACTGGTCGCCACCCGCGACCAGGGGTTCACGATTGCGACCTACCGCGCCGAGACGCGGCACGCGATCAAGATCGGTGCGCAACAGGATGGCAAGATCACAAGCTTCCAGCATCACGGTTGGGAGATCAGCTCGCGACCGGACGATTATTCGGTGGCTGGCGTCGAGGACAGCGCGCGGCTTTACGGTTTCGGCAGCGTCAAGACCGGCGTCACGGTAGTGCACGCCGACCGCAATACGCCCGGATTTATGCGCTCGCCGCCGGTGGTTCCTTACATCTACGCGCTTGAAAGCGCGATGGACGAACTGGCGGTGAAGTTGAAGATGGACCCGGTCGAGCTGCGCCGGGTCAACGATTCGATGAAGGACGCGACCGGCAAGGAATGGTCGAGCCGTTCCCTGATGAAATGCTACGATCAGGCCGCGCAGGCCTTCGGCTGGTCGCGGCGCAAAGCCGAGCCGGGCGCGATGCGCGACGGTGACTGGCTGATCGGATGGGGCTGCGCCAGCGCGGTCTACCCGACGCATATTGGTGCCGCCACCGCGCGCGTGCGGCTGACATCCGACGGGCGCGCCCGCGTTCAGGTCGCGGCGCAGGAAATCGGCACCGGCGTGATGACCGTGGTCGGCCAGATGGCCGCCGAGCGACTCGGTGTGCCGCTCGATCGGATCACGGTCGAAGTCGGAGACAGCATCTTGCCGCCCGTGCCGGTCGCCGGCGGCTCCAACCAGACCGCGAGCTGCTGTTCGGTGGTGATGAAGGCTTGCGACGCGTTGATGGCGAAATTGAATGGCGGCACTGGCAAACCCGAAACCGTCGGTGGCGCTCCCGGCAACAGCCTGGAAAGCAAATTTGCGCGCTTCGGCGCCTCGACGCTCGAGGAATACGCCGAATACATTCCGCCCGGCGCGCAGCCCAACGCCATCACGGGATTTTTCACCAATCCGATCAAGCGGCTCTACGAAGGCCATCCGACGCTTGTCGGTGGATCGAAAGGCAAGAAGCTGATGTACGCGACCGGCGCCGAATTCGTCGAAGTGCGGGTGCATTCGAAGACGCGCGAAATCCGCGTGCCGCGCATCGTCGGCGCTTTTGCCGCCGGCCGCATCATGAACACGCGCACCGCGCGCAGCCAGTACATGGGCGCGATGATCTGGGGCATCAGTTCGGCGCTGCACGAGGCGACCGAAATCGATCCGCGCAATGCCCGCTACGTGAACGACAACCTCGCCGATTATCTGGTACCGGTGAACGCCGACATCGAGCAGCTGGAGGTCATTTTGGTTCCGGAAGAGGACGATTTCGTCAATCCGGCCGGCGTCAAGGGCATCGGCGAACTGGGCAATGTCGGCACCGCCGCCGCGGTCGCCAATGCGGTCTATCACGCGACAGGCATTCGCGTGCGCGAGTTGCCGATCCGGATTGAGAAGCTTCTGACGGTGTGAGGCGGCGGCTCACGCCGCGATCTCACGCAGCGTCGCCGCGCGGATAAAGCGTCACGACCGAGGCCGCGTCGAGTTCGCTTTTTCCCGATGCCACCAGCAGGCGATAGAGCGTGAGCGCCTGCGACGCCATCGGCATGGCGAGGTGGCGCGCGGCGGCTGCGGCCTGCAACAGTTCCAGATCCTTGAGCACCTGACGCGCAAAGCCGCGCGGCGCGAAATCTTCCGCCAGCATCTGCGGGAACACCGGCCCCAGCATGTTGGAGCCGGCATGGCCATTTTTGAGCGCCTGCGGAATTTTCGAAGCGTCCACGCCATAACTTTGCGCAAGCCGCAGCGCTTCGGCGAGCACGCAGTAATTCGTCAATACTATTGTTTGGTTGACGAGCTTGGTCGCCTGTCCGGTGCCGGCCGGGCCCATATGCGTCATGCTGCCCAGGTCGCGCATGACCGGCGCAATCGCGGCAATCGCCGCATCCGGACCGCCCGCCATGATCGCGAGCGTTCCTGCCTTGGCGGCGCCAGGGCCGCCGGACACCGGCGCATCGACAAACATCATGCCCGCTTTTTCCAATGTCGCGGCGATGCGCCTGGTCGCGTCCAGTTCGGTGGTCGACAGATCGACCATGATTTTCGCCGCGCGCCTTTCAGCGGCGATAAGCCCGCGCGGGCCCAGCGCCGCATCCTCGACGGCGGCGGTGTTGATGACGCAGACCAGAACGATGTCGGCGGCTTGCGCGACCTCGGCCGCGCTGTTCGCCGGCGTCACGCCCCCGGCCGCCGCGGCTTTGGTCTTGTCCGCATCGATATCGAAGCCAACGACCGTGTGGCCCTTCTCGATGAGCCGATGCGTGAAGCCCTGGCCCATGAGGCCCAGTCCGACAAACCCGATCGTGGCCACGTTTTCCCCCCCGGCATGGACGATGCCGCTATGATCGGGCGCTGCTCTGAAAATTGCCAGCCCGCGCGTGGAGCGAATGATGTCGAACGATCCGGCCGCCGACGACACGACCATCGCCCAAAGGACGATTACCATTGTCGATGCGCACCAGCATTTCTGGAATCTGGACAAAAATTATCATCCCTGGCTTTGCGATCCCGTGCAGATTCCGTTCCGCTATGGCGACTATTCGGCGCTGCGGCGGAATTATCTGCCGGGCGATTATCGCCGCGACAGCGCGCGCTTTCGCGTCGTGAAGACGGTGCACATGGAAGCCGAATGGGACCGCGCCGATCCGGTGGCCGAAACGCGCTGGATCGAAACGGTCAATCGCGAGCACGGCCTGCCGAGTGCCTGCATCGGTCACGCCGAGCTGGCGCTGCCCGACATCGAGCAGGTGCTCGCCGGGCACGCCAAAAGCAAACTGATGCGCGGCATCCGCCACAAGCCGGCGGCGGCAAGCGATCCGCGCGATGCCAGACGCGGCACGCCCGGCTCGATGGACGATCCCCTTTGGCGCAAGGGCTACGCGCTGCTCGAACGCTTCGGTCTTTCATACGACTTGCAGACGCCGTGGTGGCATCTCAACGCCGCTGCGGAGCTTGCGGCGGATTTCCCGCGCACACCGATCATTCTCAATCATGCCGGTTTGCCGTCCGACCGCAGCGCGGAGGGATTGGCCGGTTGGCGTCGCGCTCTGGAAACGCTCGCGGCGCAGGCCAACGCAGCGATCAAGATTTCCGGTCTCGGCCGCGCTGGAGAACCCTGGACGCTTGCCGCCAACGGCCCGGTCATTCGCGAGACAATCGCCGTTTTCGGCGTCGACCGCTGCATGTTTGCCAGCAATTATCCGGTCGACCGGCTTGCCGGAACATTCGATGACATCTACGGCGGTTTCTTCGCTGCGATTGCCGACAGGCCGTTGGCGGAGCGGAACAAATTGTTTCACGACAACGCTGTGCGCCTGTATCGGCTTTGAGCCAAAGCATGCGATGCATGCGCGACGGCGGTGTATTGAAAGCGAAACGGTTAATGTCCGCGGCCATCCGCGCCGTTATTGATGCACCGCAATGCCGACCTGCGCCCATGCATGGCATTTGGTCTTGGCATCGCGGGCGCTCCTGACTATGGTCGCGCGCCTTGGAACGAGGGGCTATACTAAGGTCTTATAAAAGAAAGCATGGGCGCGAAGGGCCCGTGAGCCGTCCGGCGGGCAACGGCCCGTTCGCAGGGGAGGACTAGCGTGCAAGAAACGGGTGTGCGGAACGGCGCCTATGGGGCCGATAAGTTCGGTTTTACGGGCCTTGCCGAGGTTCGCTGGAATTTGCTGGAGCCGGCGCTGTACGAGCACGCGATCGCGGCCAATGAGGCCTCGATCGTCGCCGGCGGCGCGCTCTGCGCGGAGACCGGCCATCACACCGGCCGCAGCCCTAAGGACAAGCACACTGTCGTCGACGATCTCACGCGCGACAGCGTGTGGTGGGACGGCAACCGGAAAATGTCGAAAGAGAATTTCGACAATCTGCTCGCCGATTTCATCGCCCACGCCAAAGGCAAGAAACTGTTCGCGCAGGATCTCGTCGGCGGCGCCGATCCGAAATACCGGATCAGGACGCGCGTCTTCACCGAGTTGGCCTGGCACTCGCTGTTCATCCGGCAATTGCTGATACGCCCCGAGCGCGCCGAGCTTGATAAGTTCGTTCCCGAACTCACTATCGTCGACATGCCTTCGTTCAAGCCGGACGCAAAACGTCACGGCGGCCGCGAAGGCTCCGACACCATGGTGGCGATCGATTTTTCCCGCAAGATCGTGCTCATCTGCGGCACGTCCTATGCCGGCGAGATGAAGAAGTCGGTGTTCACCACGCTCAATTTCTATTTGCCGGCGCAGAACGTCGTGCCGATGCACTGTTCGGCCAATGTCGGCGAGGGCGGCGACGCGGCTTTGTTCTTCGGGCTTTCGGGAACGGGCAAGACCACGCTGTCCGCGGACCCGCATCGCACGCTCATTGGCGACGACGAGCACGGCTGGGGCCCGGACGGCATCTTCAATTTCGAGGGCGGCTGCTACGCCAAGACCATCAAGCTCACGCACGACGCCGAGCCGCAGATCTGGGACGCCACCAACCGCTTCGGCACCGTTTTGGAAAACGTCGTGTTCGATCCCGACACGCGCGTGCCCGATTACAATGACGGCTCCAAAACCGAGAACACGCGTTCGGCCTATCCGCTTGATTTCATCCCGAACGCGTCGCGCACCGGCCGCGCGGGGCATCCGAAGAACATCATCTTCCTCACGGCGGATGCCTACGGCGTGATGCCGCCGATTGCCAAGCTCACCGACAATCAGGCGATGTATCATTTCCTCTCGGGCTACACCGCGAAGGTCGCCGGCACAGAGAAGGGGCTGGTCGGCGTTCAACCTGAGTTTTCGACGTGCTTCGGCGCGCCGTTTTTGCCGCGCCATCCGTCGGTCTATGCCGATTTGCTGCGCGACTATATCAACAAGCACAAGGTCGATTGTTGGCTGGTCAATTCCGGCTGGACCGGCGGCAAATATGGCGAAGGCCGCCGCATGCCCATCAAGGCGACGCGCACGCTGCTGACCGCGGCGCTCGACGGTTCACTGAAGGATGCTGATTTCCGCACCGATCCCTATTTCGGCTTCTCGGTGCCGACCTCCGTGCGCGGGGTCGAGCCGCATCTGTTGAACCCGTTCAAGACCTGGAAGAACAAAGCCGAGTTCGACAAGACCGCGCGCGATCTCGTGGCCATGTTCCAGAAGAACTTCACCAAGTTCGAAAGCCACGTCACGCCCGACATCAAGGCGGCGGCGCCGGAAGTGCGCATCGCGGCGGAGTAGATTTAGCTTCGGCTCCGCCCGCGATCCGCAATCATTTTAAGTGGCCGCCGCACTGCCCGAATTATTTCCTAATGTGACCCGAGCCGGTCGTGGCGCGCGGGTTCGGCGAGCAGGTATCGCTGGGGGCCGTCTTGGATGCCAGGCATTGCGCCAGCGTCGTGAACGAGCAGTTCGCATCGTCGCCGGCAGCGCGCTCGTTGAGGCAATACTTGCCGTTCGAACCGGCGGCCCCGGCGATGGCGGTGGAGGCGAGAAGAATTGACGAGATGACGATCAAGGTGCGCATGGCGTTCTCCCAAAAGAAATCGATCTGACCCACGAGGGCCGTTCCGGTCATAACGTACGGCCATTGCCTTCGTTCCAAGGCGCGGCTCTCAAAGGCCGTGCGTGCGCGGATAGGGGCTTGGCTGCGGCGACTGCCAGCCGGCAAGGCTGCCGGCCGCCGACCTGAAGACCTCGACCTTGAGCGGATAGCATTTTGCAGTGTCGCTCGAATGGGTCGCGCCGCAATCGCCGCCCGGGCAGGCCGACAGTGCGCCGAGCAGATCGATCTCGGCGAAGAATTCGAGAAAATCGCCCGGCCGCACCGGGCTCGCCTTCATGAAATACTTGTGTGTGTCGCGGGTAAAGCCGGTGCACATGAACACATTGAGCACGTCATGCACATGCATCTCCGCCTCGCGCACGTCCATGCCGCGCGCATCCGCCAGCGCGCGCGTCAGGTTCGAATGGCAGCAATGGTGGTAATCGCCGCCCGACAGCAGCCGGTGGGTGTAAGGATCGCAGCGCGTGCCGATGACGTCGTGGATGCCGCCGCCATCGGCGTCGAAGCCATACCAGCCGAGCGTGTCCCCGGTGATGGTCGCCATCGGCCGCAACTGGGGGAGCGTGCTCCACAGCCGGTCGCCCTTGCCGACATGGGTCGCGTTGAGCGCGCGCGTCTTGCCGCTGAAGAAACGCTCCGACAGATCGTGCGCGTTCCACAGATTGAGGTCGCCGACCTGCGAGCCCTCGATACTGACGATGCGGAAGAAACATCCGGCGGGGACGTCGAATGCGCGCGCCTCGCGCGGCGGCACGATGACGTCCGAAATTTTCGTGAGGCTTTGGCGGGCGCGTTCCAGCATGGCCATATCGGGCGGCGGCAAAGTGCCGACCGGATAAACCACAACCGGCGGCTTCGCCCGCCGCGCCTTGGCATCCTCGGGTTCGCGCAACCTGAACTCCTAGTGGTTGGCTTTGAGGACGGCGGCGATGTCCGCGATCGCCTCATAAGCCTTCGGCAGCAGCTTTGCCCGCGACAGGAAGCCGTGCATCTGGCCGGGATAGCGCGTGACCGTGACTGGGACGCCGTCCTGCTTAAGCCGTGCGGCGTAGGCTTCGCCTTCGGCATAGAGCGGATCGAAGCCGGCAAGGATCACCAGCGTCGGCGGCAATCCCTTCAGGCTTGCCGCGTGCAATGGCGAGACGCGCCAGTCGATCCGTTGCGCGGCATCCGGCACATAGTGCCCGATATAGGCGCGCATGCCGCCATTGGTGAGCGCGACGCCCGAGGCAAAGCGTTCGTCGTAAGCGGCAGTCACATCGACAATCGGATAGGTCAGAATTTGCGCGCGCAGCTTGACGGTGCCGCGGTCGCGCAGCGCGAGCGCGACGGCGGCTGCGAGATTGCCGCCGGCGCTGTCGCCACCAACCGAAGCGCGCGCCGGATCGACGCGCAGCGTCCTGGCGTTGCGCGCCACCCATTCGGCGGCGGCAAGCGCATCGTCGAAGGCGGCGGGAAATCGATGCTCGGGTGCCAGCCGGTAATCGACGCTCACCACCGCGCAGGCCGCGGCATTGGCCACCATGCGGCAGGTCCAGTCGTGGCTGTCGAGATCGCCGACCACCCAGCCGCCGCCGTGATAATAAATCTGCGCCGGCAGGAGATCGGACGCGGCGGTCCCCGCGCTGCGATAGACGCGCAGCGGAATGGGTCCGGCGGGGCCCTCGGCGGCGTATTCCCTGATCTGCGCGACCTGCGGCAGGTCGGGCTGATTGATGAGGCGCATGCGGCGCAAATTTTCGCGTGCCATGTCCGGGGTAACTGGCGCGCTCGGTGGCGGCGGCTGCATCGCCATGAAGGCGATGGAGTCGGCGTCCATCGCGGCGGCGGGCGATTGATTGGCGGATGGCGCGGACGCGATCGACATGCCCATTTTCATATCACGCGTTCGCCCCGCGCGTCACGCGGCAGGCTTGCGTCCGCGCTTGCTGGCCCCGGTCGGCAGCTTTAAACTCGCCTTATGTCGGTGAGACAACGAGCGAGCGTGGCTTCAATCGGCGGCGTCATTGTCTTGGCGGCGCTCAGCATCGGCGCGTCTCATTTTGCCGCGCACGCCCAGTCGGCCGATCTGGTGCTGTGCGACCGGGTTGCCGCCGATCCCGACGATCCGGACAAGCCCTCCGACATCAAAGGCGTGGCCGCGATCGCGCCGACCGACGTCGCCATCGCGCTCAAGTATTGCAAGGGAGCGGCGTCGAAATCGCGCCGCGCGCTGTATGAACTGGGTCGTGCCTACGCGGCGAACCGGCAGACGGCGGAAGCGGTTGCCGCCTATCGCAAGGCCGCCGACAAAGGCAGCAGCTCGGCCATGGTCGAACTCGGCGTGCTCTACGGCACCGGCGCCGGCGTCGCCAAGGATCCCGCCCAGGCGCGCAAACTGTTCGAGCGCGCAGCCGAGGCCGGCAACGCGCGCGCCATCGCCAATCTGGCAGCGCTCAATGGCGGCGTGCCGTCGGATCCGGTCAAGGCGAGAGCCGTGCTGGAAAGGGCGGCAGGCGCGAATTCGGCGGACGCCGAATTTCAGCTCGGTCTGATGGCCGCGCGAGGCACCGGCGGTCCACAGGACGACGCCGCCGCGCGGGCGCTGTTCGAAAGGGCAGCAGCGCAAGGCAATACCGATGCGATGGTCTGGTTCGGCGCATTTGCCGAATTGGGCCGCGGCGGACCCGCGGATAAAGCCATTGCCAAATCCTACTTTGCGAAAGCTGCCGCGCTCGGCAATGAAGAAGCCAAGGAGCGGCTCAAGGCGCTGGATTGTCCTTACGCGCTCAAGGACAAGCAGGGCAACGTGATGACGCGTCTCTGCTTCTAGCGGCGGCAACTCACGAAATCGCGAACGCGGTCAGGCCACGGTGAAACCGTGCGCCAGAGGATCGCGGTCGTCGACGAAAATCGTGTTGTGGCCGGTGACCTGCGCCCAGCCGGCGACGCTCGGGCGCACCGCGCGGTAATTGCCGACATTGGCTTCGGATTCAGCGCGGCAATCGAACATGGTGCCGATGATGCTCTCGTGCACGAAATCCTCGCCGATCTTGAGCTTGCCCTTGGCGGTCAACTGCGCCACCCGCGCCGAGGAGCCGGTGCCGCAGGGCGAGCGGTCGATCGCCTTCTCGCCGTAGAACACGGCGTTGCGCGCGTGCGCGCGCGGATGGCGCGGCTTGTCGCACCACATCACATGGTGGATGCCGCGGATGCGGGCGTCCTCCGGATGCACGGGAGCGAATTTTTCCTCCGCCGCGTCGCGCACCAGCAGACTGAGCCGCTGGATTTCGCTCACCGGCATGTCGTCGAGCCCGCGCCAGTTTTTCTGCGGTTCGATGATGGCGTAGTAATTGCCCCCATAGGCGACATCGATGGTGAGCGTGCCGAGGCCCGGCACGTCGAGCTCGACGTCGGCGGCGTGCAAATAGCTCGGCACGTTGAACAGGCGCACTGAATCGACGAAGCGGCCATTCTGCGTGTATTCGATGGCGATGCGGCCGGCCGGGGCGTCGATGGCGAGCTTGCCGGGCTCGCGCGGGCTGACCAGTCCTTCCTCGATTGCCACCGTGACGGTGCCGATGGTGCCGTGTCCGCACATCGGCAGGCAGCCGGTGACCTCGATGAACAGCACGCCGATGTCGCAATCCTCGCGCGCCGACGGATAGAGAATCGAGCCCGACATCACGTCGTGGCCGCGCGGCTCGAACATCAGCGCGCGCCGCACCCAGTCGTGGTCGCGCATGAATATCTCGCGCTTCTCGATCATCGGCACGTTCGGCAAAAGGGGCGCGCCGCCGGCCACGACCCGCACCGGGTTTCCGCAGGTGTGGGCGTCGATGCAAAAGAATGTGTGACGGGCCATTAAGATCGTCTCCAGAATGCGGCCTCGGGCGAGCAAGCGATAGATATCAATGAGGCTAGCAAGACACCATGATAAGAAAAAGGGCGGCCCGTTCGGGACCGCCCTGATCAGCGTATCGCAAGGCCGCGACGATCAGCCGTTGTCCTTGTCCTGCTGCGCCAGCTCCTTGCCGATGCGGTTGAAGCGGGCCTTCTGCTCGTTGCTCAAGGAGGAATAGAAGCTGTCGAGCGAGGGCCGCACGGTGTTGGCCGCCTCGATCATGGCCTTGAGGCGCGTCTCCATCGCCGCCAGCCGGCCGGGCGGCGTGACCGGCGTGTCTGCCGGGCAAGCCGCTTGCAGCATCGAGACCGCCTTGTTGGTGGCGACCTGGAGATTGTCGAGATCGTTCTCCTGCGCGTCGGTCGGCTTGACCACATTCGCAATCGAATCGATCGGCAGGGCGGTTAGGCCGGGCTTGGCCTCGCTGCAGGTCTTGCTCTCCTGCGGCAAAGCCTCGCGCGCCTGCGCATTGTCGGCGGTCTCTTTCGGCCCGAGCTGGTTGAATTTCGCCTTCTGCTCGTCGCTCAGCGAATTATAGAACTTGTCGAGCGCAGGCCGCACGGTCTCGACCGCTTGCAGCGTCGCCTGAAGCCGCCCCGTCATCGCTTGCAGGCGTCCCGGAGGCGTGAGCGCGAACGAATTGGCAGCCGGGCAGGATTGCTTGAACGTGGTGCTTGCATTCTTGGCAGCGTCGCGCACATCGCCGAGCAATTGCTTCTGCTCGCCGCTCAGGTCGACCTTGCTCTCGATGTTGGCAAACGGCCACGAGGTGATGCCGGTGCCGGGCTGTTGGCACAGTTCCTCCACCGCGGCGGCGCGTGCTTGCGGCGCTGCCGTCGTCACCGGCTCGTCATAGACGTATTGGTCGGGTGCGCCCTGCTGGCCCCAGAACAGGCCGTCGACGAAGTCGTCATAGACATAGGCCCAGTAGCCGTCGTCATAGCCATCCGGCCAGAACGTGTAGTCGAAGATGTCCGAATAGGCATAGGGCCAGAACACCTGGCCGTACCACGGCACGAAGCTCGCGCGCAGTCCGCGATGCCAGGCGCGGCGGGCGGCCAGATGAGCCGCGCGCCTGTGCGCGTGACGGTTGGCTGCGGACGCGTGCAGCGCGGCGTTGAACGGCGTGGCGAAGCGGCCCTGCCGCGCCGCCTGCCTGGTCACATGATTGCGGCCATGACGGTTGGCATGGCGGTTGGCTTGGCGGTTGCCTTGGCGTTGCCGCGCATTGCTCTGGATGTTGGTCTGCGCATTGGTGCGCGCATTCGGCTGCGCCTGGATGGTGGCCGCAGCGCCCGATTGCGCGTTGCCATGACGGTGCGCGCGATCTTTGTTTGCGTGGCGAAGTCCCCCGCGGTCGTTACGGTTTGTGTTCGCCTGCGTCTGCGTCTTGATCTGGTTGTTGGGCTGCGCCTGATGGACGGCCTGCCGCGTGTGCGTCTGCGGCGTCCGATGGGCGTGCCGGGTCTGGCGCTCGACATGGGCCGGCGCGGCGTGCCGCACCGGAGCGGCGGCGCGATGAACGACATGCGGCGCGGCGCGATGCGCAACCGGATGCGGATGGAACGCCGGCGCTGCACGATGAACCTGCGGTGCGGCACGTTGGGCGGCATGGGCCGCCGGATGCGGCTGGGCTTTCGGACGCGCGTCGGCGGCCAGCGGCAGCGATGCCGCGAACATGACGGCCAGTGTCGTCGTCAGTAATTGCGTTCGTCGATTCATAATTTGTCCTCCACCGCGCATAATTCTTTTTGCGGCATGTTTGGAATGCGATCACTTGAATGAACGGGCCGCGCTGGACATTCAGGCGGTTTGATCATGCCTTTGTGATCGAACGTGAAAGTTTTGTAATTGTTCCGTCGATGCCGCGGGCGATGGTGCGATGCAAAGACGAAAGCGCGGCGCGAAAAAATAAATAATGCGCGGTTGCGCGAATTATCGCCGCCGCGATGAAACGTCGCAGCTGCAAATCGAAGGCAGACGGAAAATGCTAGCGCGCGCGCAGTTTTTCGATCAACTCGGCGGTCGGATAGGAATCCGCCGGTAGGCCGGCTTTCATCTGCGCCTTCTTGACCGCGGCGCGCGTGCCGGAGCCGACCTTGCCGTCCACTTCACCGACATCGTAGCCGTGCGTGTTGAGCAGGCGCTGCAATTCCATCACCTGCTGCGCAGAGAGCACCGGCACGGTCTTTGCGCCGGAATGGTCGACCTGTGGCGCGCCGGCAAGGCGCGTCGCGAAATAGGCGACCGTGGTGGAATAGACGTAAGCCGAATTCCAGCCGAGGAAGGCCTGGAAATTAGGATAGGCGAGGAACGCCGGGCCATGCCGGCCCATCGGCAGGATCAGCGAGGCCGGCAGATTGTCAGAGGCAAGCGTGCCGTGCGCGGCGCGCACGCCCCACGCCACCCATTGCGAGCGCGGATGCGTGATGGTCAGGTCGGCCTGGTCCCAGGCGAGCGTCTGCGGCACGCGCACTTCCTGCAACCAGGGTTCGCCGCGCTTCCAGCCGAGGCCGACCAGGAAATTGGCGGCGGAGGCAACGGTGTCGGGAACGCTGTGGATCAGGTCGCGGCGGCCGTCGCCGTCGAAGTCGACCCCGCTCTTGAGATAGTCGGAGGCCGTGAACTGCATGCCGCCGAACTCGCCGGCCCAGTCGCCGATCATGCTGCCGACGGTCTGGTCGCCGCGCTCGATGATGCGCAACGCGTCGAACAATTGCTTGCGGAAGAAATCCGGACGGCGGCAGTCATAGGCAAGCGTCGCCAGCGCGCTGAGGATTTTGTAATTGCCGAAATTGGCGCCGAAGTCGCTCTCCAGTCCCCAGAAGGCGGTGAGCACCGGCGCCGGCACGCCGTATTTCTTTTCCACCTCGGCGAACAGTTTGGCGTGCTCATGAATCTTCTTGAGGCCGTTCGGGATGCGGGCGCCCCCGACCATGCGGTCGGAGAATTGCAGGAAGGTCTGGTTGAACACGGCCTGGCCGTGGTCGCGGCGCACGATGGCCGGATCGAAGGTCATGGATGGCGAGGCTTCGGCGATCACCTTTCGCGAAATGCCTTGCGCGGCGGCGTCCTGCTTGAACTGTTCGAGCCAGCGCTCGTAGCTGCCGGTGTTGTGGCAGGCGGCGGCGAGCGCCGGCGCTGCTGAAAGGGCGCCGATCATCAGCGCCGCCAGTGTCAACGCGATTTTGCGCATGGCTTTGGGTCCGTCTCGGTAAAGAGAATTGAGCTTTGCGAATGTGCCCAAGACCCGCGCCGGGTCAAGGCCGAATGAATATTAAGCGTTAAAGGCGATTCCGGGCGAAATTGCGAGGCAACATTTAACGCGCATTTTGCGCGCTGTGGCGGTCGTCGTCATAGCCCTTGGCGGAAGGCGGCGGGATTTCCTGCGCGGCTTGGCCCTCGCCCGGCGTGGGCGGCATCAACCGCATGGCGGCAATCTTTTCGCGCAAATCCTTGGGTAGGCCGGAATAGGATTCGACCGGCGCGAATTCCGCCACATCGTTCTTCATTCCAGTGAAGGCGACCATGCCGTGGCGGGTGGCGACCACGTCGCCGGGCTTGAGCGTCGGATCGGCTCTCACGTCGATATGCGCCAGGCCGAACGCAGCGCGTCCATTGCAGGTGCAGCCGGCGACCGATTGCTTGCGAAAAAGGAAGGCGGTGTCGAGATCGCTGTAGCGCGCACCGTTCGAGGTCGCATGGTCGATGCCATTGCCCGAATAAAGGCGCGTCGTGCTTGCGGGGCAGAACGCGTGACAGGCTTGGGCGGCGCTCATGCCCGGGCGGTTCTGAACGGGAAAATAATGGCCGTCGCAGGTGCGAACGCAAAAGACGACCGGGCCCGATTGATTGCGCGACTGCGGCCGGATGCGCTCGAGGAAATTGCCGAACGGTGCATAGCTGCGAACCTGGTCCGGAGGATCTGAATAGGACTCGCTGTGTCGAGGTTGCTGGAGGCCCCCGAACAGCCGTTCAAAAAAGCCAGCCGAAGCGGGAGCCGCAACCGTCAGAGCGCCGGCGGCTAACAGGCCGGTGATGACGCGCAAACGCAAAGCCCTGCCGGTGGCAAGCATCGCTTATCCCTGACATTGCAGGCGCCGACGGCTTCCGCCGCGCGGGACGCCAGGGTCAACGTCCGGGATCGCGTATGGTTGCGCGGGCCGTTTCCGCTCAGAAGTAACGCCACCAGACATAGACATTACAGATCGCCACCGAGACGATCATCATGGGCGCGGCATAGAGCGTGTAGGTGAGAAAGCGGAATGGAACCTTGTTGCGCTCGCCGATACCGGCGACCGTCAGATTGGCCGAGGCCCCGATCAGCGTGCCGTTGCCGCCGAGGCAGGCGCCGAGCGACAGGCACCACCATAGCGGCTGGATGTGGTCGGCTCCGCCGAACGCCGGCGCCATGTTCTTGATGAGCGGGATCATGGTGGCGACGAACGGGATGTTGTCCACGATCGCCGACAGGAAGGCCGACGCCCACAGGATCGAATAGCCGGCGTGCGCCATGTTGCCGCCGGTGGCGTTAACCAGGTCCTGGGCCAGAACCTTGAGCAGGCCGCCGACATCGACGCCGTGCACGACGACGAACAGACCGATGAAGAAGAAAATCGTGATCCATTCGACATCGCCGAAGGTGGAATGGATGTTGTGCGCGGCCTTCTCGGCATGATGCGACCAGTTGTCGAGCAGCATCAAAACGGCGGCGCCCGCCATGGCGATGGTCGCCGGCTCCAGATGGAGCGGTCGCGCAAAGACGAACGCGACCATCACCACCGCCAGCACGACGAGCGACTGCTTGAGCAGGCGCCAATCCTCGATGGCGTCGATTGCTTTCATCTTCATCACGCGCGCTTCCGAGGCGGCGGTGGCTTTGAGATCCTTGCCCCAGAGGACATGGATAATGACGGTCTGCACCGCCATCACGATCAGGATGATGGGCGTGAGGTGATAGACGAAGTCGTTGAAGGTCAGGCCGACCTGCGAGCCGATCAGGATGTTGGGCGGGTCGCCGATCAGCGTCGCCGTGCCGCCGATGTTGGAGGCGAAAATCTCGGCAAACAAATACGGATAGGCCGGCACCTTCAGCGTCGTGGTGATGGCGAGCGTCACCGGCACGATCAGCAGCACGGTCGTGACGTTATCGAGGAAGGCGGACAGCACCGCGGTGGTGATCTGCAGGATGAACAGAATGCCGGCGGGGTGCGCCCTAGCGGATTGCGCCGACCAGACCGCCAGGAATTGGAACATGCCGGAGCGGCGCGAGATCGATACCAGGATCATCATGCCGGTAAGCAGGCCGAGCGTATTCCAGTCGATGCCGTGGATGGCCTGTTCCTGATCGAGCACGCCGACCATGATCATTACGCAGGCGCCGATCAGCGCGACGATCGCGCGATTGCACCTCTCCGACATGATGGTGGCGTAGGTGACGGCGAGGATGGCGGTGGAGACCCACATCGCGTTCCAGCCGAAATACACGTGAGAGGCCGCGTGTGCGGTCATGGCCGAGCATTCCCCCAAATTCACGGGCGCGCGGCCTTGCCGGCCATGTGCACCCTGCGCCGCGTTTTTCGTGGCCCATGACCCGTGTCGGAGAACATCTGTTCCGGGGTCACGCGCTCAAGCGGCGGCAAAGTCCGGCAACGGCCTCGTCAAGTCAAGTCGGACGTGCGGGGGATTTCGCAGGCGCGGCGTCCGCGTGCCTGCGTCAATTCGCCGGCGTCAATCCGCGATCGAAAAGACGGTGAGCAGCGCGAGCACGGGCAGCAGCACCGCGCCCGACCACAGCACGAAGCCGAAGAAGCTCGGCATCTTGACGCCGCGCTCGTTGGCGATGGCCGCGACCATGAAGTTTGGCGCGTTGCCGATATACGTGAGCGCGCCCATGTAGACCGCGCCGAGCGATATCGCGGCAAGCGTCGGCGCGAGCTTGTCCATCAGCTCGGCGGCGTTGCCGCCGGCAAGCTGGAAGAACACGAGATAAGTCGGCGCGTTGTCGAGAAAACCCGACAGCAATCCCGTCAGCCAGAAATAGGCGGGCTCATGCGGGGAACCATCATGGGCGGTGACGGCGCGCAGCAGCCAGGCAAACGGCCCGTCATGGCCCGCGTCCAGCATCGCCAGCACCGGAATGATGCAGACGAAAATGCCGGCGAACAGCTTGGCTACTTCGACGATCGGCCCCCAGCTGAATTCATTGGCGGCGCGGTGTTCGTTCGGCGTCAGCCACAGCGAGAGCAGGGCAATTACGACCAGCGCGCCGTCGCGCGCCAGGTTTTGCAATGCCACGTGCGTTCCGGTGATGTCGAACGCGACGCCCGGCTTCCACGCCGCCGACAGCAGAATGGCGCCGATGATCGCCGCGATCAGCGGCAAGTTGACGAGACCATGCAGGCGGATGGCGGCCGCCGCCTTGGCCATCGGCGGTTCGCGGCGCATGAACCAAAGATCGAGCACGAGGAAAATCGCCAGCACGGCCGCCGCCACGCCGGCAGTCTCCTGCCACAGGTTGCGCGCCGGCCAGAAGAAATCGATCCCGCGCAGGAAGCCGACGAACAACGGCGGATCGCCAAGCGGCGACAGCGCGCCGCCGATGTTGGCGACCAGGATAATGAAAAAGATCACGACGTGCTTGTTGTATGCGCGCGCCGAATTGGCGCGGATCAACGGGCGGATCAGGATCATGGCCGCGCCTGTCGTGCCGACCACGCTGGCAATCGCCGTTCCAAACGCCAGCACGGCGCCGTTGCTCCACGGCCGGCCGCCGAGATTGCCGGTAATCAGCAATCCGCCGGCCACCGTATAGAGGGCAAACAGCAGCACGATGAAGCTCATATATTCGGCGAGCATCGCGTGCACGAAACCGGCGAGCGTCGCGGCGGGACCGGCAAACCACGCCAGCGCGGCGAGCGTCACGATCGCCCAGAAGGCTGCGATCTTGCCGTAGTGGTCGTGCCAGATTTTCGGAAACAGCAGCGGCCCCGCGGCGATGCTCAAAAGGATGCCGGCAAACGGCAGCGCCCAGGGCCAATTCATGCGCGCGCCGTCGAGCGCGGCCGCGGCGTAAGCCGGCGGCGCCAGCAACGCCGCTGTCACGAGAACGATTACGAAAGAAAGTTTTGACGTCATGCTTGGCCTTGTGCCGGGCATCTACGCCTTTTGTCAAACCTTGAGGATCAATGCGCCTCGTCCCAATTGGCGGCGGCGCGGGCATCCACTTGTAGCGGCACATGCAGCGCGAGCGCCGGATGCGGCGCGCCTTCCATGATGCTTTTGACGATCGGGATGGTGTCGGCCACTTCTTTTTCCGGCACTTCGAAGATCAGTTCGTCGTGCACCTGCAAAAGCATCTGCGCGCTCAGTTTCGCCTCGTCGAGCGCCGGCTCCATCCGCATCATGGCGCGGCGGATAATGTCGGCGGCCGAGCCTTGCAGGCGGGCGTTGATGGCGGCGCGCTCGTTGAAGGCGCGGATCGACGGGTTTGACGCCTTGATGTCGGGGTAATGGCACTTGCGGCGGAACAGCGTCTCAACATAACCGTGCTGGCGGCAGAATTCGCGCGTCTCGTCCATGTAGGCGCGGATGCCGGGGAAGC
The DNA here is from genome assembly GCA_036268675.1 of Pseudolabrys sp. Classification (GTDB taxonomy): domain Bacteria; phylum Pseudomonadota; class Alphaproteobacteria; order Rhizobiales; family Xanthobacteraceae; genus Pseudolabrys. The sequence continues at coordinate 1,090 of DATATS010000069.1, read as the reverse complement.
GCTCGAAATATTTCTTGATGTAGGCGCCGGCCTCCTCGCGCTCGATGCTCAGTTGGTTGGCGAGGCCGAAGGCGGAAATGCCGTAGATGATGCCGAAATTGATCGCCTTGGCGCGGCGGCGGATTTCGGGCGGCATGCCTTTGACCGGCACGCCGAACATTTCCGATGCGGTCATGGCATGAATGTCGACGCCGTCCTGAAACGCCTGACGCAGCGCCGGCACCTCGGCCACTTCCGACAGCAGACGCAACTCAATTTGAGAGTAATCGGCCGACACCAGCTTCATGCCGGGCGAAGCGATGAAGGCCTTCCTTATTTTGCGGCCGTCCTCGGTGCGCACCGGGATGTTCTGTAAATTCGGTTCTGACGACGACAGTCGTCCGGTCGAGGTGGCGGCGAGCGCGTAGGATGTGTGCACGCGCTGTGTCGTCGGGTTGACGTAAGTCGGCAGCGCTTCGGTGTAGGTCGAGCGCAGCTTGGAAACCTGCCGCCAGTCGAGAATCTTGCGCGGCAATTCATGGCCCTGCTCGGCCAGTTCCTCCAACTCGCGCGCGCCGGTCGACCATTGCCCGGTCTTGGTCTTGGTGCCGCCTTCGAGTTTCATCTTGCCGAACAGGATGTCGCCGAGCTGTTTGGGCGAGCCCGGATTGACCGGTTCGCCGGCGAGCGTCTTGATGTCTTCTTCCAGCCGGTTTTGCTCTTGCGCGAATTCGCCGGACAGGCGCGCGAGCACCTGTCGGTCGATGGTGATGCCGCGCTGCTCCATGCGTGCGAGCACCGCCGGCATGGCGCGCTCCAATGTTTCGTAAACCGCGGTGACGCGCTCGGCGGCGAGGCGCGCCTTCAGCGCATGCCACAGCCGCAGCGTCACGTCGGCGTCCTCTGCGGCGTATTCGCTGGCCTTGTCGATGGGGACACAGTCGAACGTCACCTGCGATTTGCCCTGGCCGGCGACGTGGTGGAAATGGATGGTGTCGTGGTTGAGCCAGCGCTTGGCGAGATCGTCCATGCCGTGGCCTTCGCCCTTGCCGGCGTCGAGCACGTAGGAAATCAGCATGGTGTCGTCGTAGCCGGCGATCTCGATGCCGCG
>DATATS010000068.1:0-9295 GCA_036268675.1 Pseudolabrys sp. | reverse complement strand
TAAACCGCATTCTCGAACGTATTGCGCGATTGGTTTTCGATCGCGATACGGTTGCTCGGTAATCCGAGACTTTCGAAAAACTCCGCGGCAAATTTGCCTTCGGGCAACCCGCCAATCAAGTCGCCGTTGCCGCCGGAAAACACGATGCGGGCATTTGGATAGTCACGAGCGAGCTTGACCGCCACCGTCAGTCGTTCGGCTTCGTCATTCAGCGCGATTTGCCCGCGCGCGGCCGACAGAACCGGATCAATAGCGCCGCCAAGGACGATGATGCCGGCCGGGGGCCCCTGCGCGGGCGTCCAGGGTGGAAAGCGGTCCTCAAGCGGCTGCGAAAGAAACGTCCCAATCGGCAAAAACGCGATTGCCGCGATCAGGATCAGGCCCACCACGACGAGGCGGCGGCCGGTCGCCCTATAGCGCGTCGGCAGTAATGCGATGCCGACAATGCCGATGATGATGAACAGGCTGGACGGTACGGCCAGCGGACTGAGAATTTTGGAGAGCGCAAAGAACATGTGAACCACTTTATCAGAATTTGAAACCCGCATTGCCGCTTGGATTTTGCGTATCTTTCATTATGACAGGGGCAGCCTCGCGGCGCGCGCCGGACGCCGCGGCTCAAGTCGCCGCCTCGTCAAAGGCCGGCGATTTGTCACGCTTTGACAGTCAAATTCCATGTCATCTGCACCAATCCATGACGGCAGCCGCGCAACGTCGCGGGCCCGCTTTCTGACCTCATTGCTCCTGTTGTGGCTCGGGGGTGTCGCCTTGCGCCTGACCATCCTGGGGGTGCCCCCGGTCATTCCGCTCATCCACGATGAGCTGAACCTGAACGCGACCCAGATCGGCATTCTCACCGGCCTTCCGTCGATGTTGTTCGCCATCGCCGCAGTGCCCGGCTCGCTGCTGATCGCCAAGCTCGGCGTGCGCGCCGCTTTGGTGGTTGGCCTCGCCATAGCGGCAATCGGTGGCGCGCTGCGCGGCGCCATGCCGGACATCGTCTGGCTCTATGCCATGACCGTCGCAATGGGGGCCGGCGTCGCCATCATGCAGGTCACCATGCCGCCGGCAGTCCGAGCCTGGACGCCGCACCGCATCGGCTTTGCCACCGCGGTCTACACCAATGGACTGCTGATCGGCGAACTCCTGCCGGTGGCGCTGACGCTGCCGCTGGTCGTGCCCGTCGTCGGTAGCTGGCAATGGGGCTTCGTCTTTTGGAGCGCGCCGGTCGTCGCGATCGCCGCGCTCGTGATCGCGCTGGCGCCGCCGCCGGCCGCATCCGGTGCGGGCGTGCGACGGCGGTGGTGGCCGGATTGGGGCAGCCTGCTGATCTGGCGGCTCGGCATCATGCTCGGCACCGTCAACGCCATGTATTTCGCGACCAACGCCTTCCTGCCAGATTATCTGCGCGACCATGGCAAGACAGAATGGATCAGCGGCGCGCTCACCGGCTTGAATGCCGGGCAGTTGCCGGCGTCGATCCTGCTGCTGCTGTTTGCGAGCCGGCTCGAATTGCGGGTGTGGCCCTTCGTAGTGTGCGGGCTCGCCTGTACGCTGGGCATCGGCGGCCTGGTGTTCGGGTCCGGGCCGGTGATCGTCATCTCGGCTTCGCTGATCGGCTTTTTCGCCGCCGGCATTCTGGTGCTTGTATTGGCGCTGCCGCCATTGCTGGCGCAACCCGACGATGTTCATCGCGTCACCGCCGCCATGTTCACCATCAGCTATAGTTGCGCTGTCGTTGTGCCGGTGATCAGCGGCATGATGTGGGATATGACCGGCCGGCCGGAATTGGCCTTCCTGCCGATCGCGCTTTGCGGCATCATTCTTGCGGTGCTGGCGCCGGCGATCAATCATGTGCGGCAAGCGGAGACCTAATATGCGTCCAATTCCGGTCGGAGCCAAAGGCAGCTACGCGTTGAAGGTCACGCCGGCACATCTCGCCAATCAGTTCAAGGACATCAGCCTGCCGCCGGTGTTCGCTACGCCGATGATGGTGACAGCGATGGAAAACGCCGCGCTCAATGCGGTGCGCGACTATCTCGATCCCGGCGAAAGCGCTGTCGGCACACTGGTGAATGTGCGCCACCTCGCGGCAACTCCGGTCGGCCATCGCATCACCGCGGAGGCCGAGGTGACGAAGGTTGACGGCAGGCGCATCGAATTCAAGGTGAGCGCGCGCGACGAAACCGAAGAGATCGGTAATGGGACCCACGAGCGCATGGTGGTGAATCTGGACCGGCTCAACCAGCGCCTGAACGCCAAAGCGCCGCGGTAAATTTCATTGTCGCTGCGCAAGCACACAATACCATCGATTCCTCGGATTGACTCTTATCTACCTATCGTATTCTGAGCGAATCAGTTAGCTCCTTACACGACTCCGTACAGTAGATCGTCCAAGCGTTTGACCCAGGTCAGGCGGCGAATATGATTCGGCCATTCGGCGGGCTTGCGACTTCGGTAATCAAGAGTTCCGATTTCACAAACGCCGCCGTAACGGCTGATTTGCCGCGGGCATCGTGGCGTTCGCATGTTTCACCCGCCAGGCTGATAAAATTTCTTATCTCGATCGTATTGCTCGGCACCGCCCTTGCTCTGACGCCATTGCACCTTGAGACGTCCAAAATTCTTGCGGCCGTTCGTCAGCTGTCAATTTTCACGATGGCCAGCATTCTCTTTGCGCTGTTGTTAAATGTGCTTGTGGCAGCGTTCCGCTTGAAAATCATCGCAAGCGATGTTGGCTCGCCGCTCAACTTTCGACAGGCGTTGGCTGCCGTCAGCGGCGGTAGTCTTGCCGGGGCTGCGTTCTTTCAGATCGCCGGGCAATTGATGGCGCGCGGCGTCATCATGGCGCGGAGCGGAATTCCATTCGCCTCCGTGGTTGTCATGACCACATATGAGCGCATCATCGCCGCTTTATTATCCGGATTGCTTGCGTTGGTAGGCGCCTACGTTATTTTCGGACACGTCGTTATCGATCGATATGCTGGCGGCGATCAACTCATCAAGATCATTGGTGGCTTGCTCGTAGCCACGATAGCCGGAACTATCGTGGGGCACGGCAAACTGACGAGGCGAGCGATAGCGCCGTTCATGAATTGGCGGGTCGCGGCGCGGATTTTACGCATCGTCGGTTTAAGTCTCCTGGTTCAATCTCCAATGATGGTGGCCTACGTGGTCGCCGCGCACGCGCTGTCGCCGCAGACTTCGGTTGTCAACATCACGGCCGCGTCGGCAATTGTCATGTTCGCCGCCAGCGTGCCCATCAGCCTTGCGGGCTGGGGCGTGCGCGAAATGAGCGCGGTGGTGGCATTGGGAACGATCGGCGTAGGGACGGCTAACGCTTTGGTCGCTGCAATCATCATCGGCGCAGGTTCAATGTTTGCCATGGCGCTCATGGCGGCCTTGTCCTTGCGCAGCAGCAGCCGCAATGCAAATCGAGCGCACACCTCCGCGCGCGAGCCAATCGACTATGCCCGCGTACTTGCCTGGGTCCTGCCGCTGGCCGCAGCGACGTTCGTCCTGTTTCAAATCTATATTCCGATGCCTTCCAAGACGCTGCTTAATGCCAATCTCGCCGACCCCATCGTGATCCTGGCTGGCGCGTTATTTGTCTTGCGCGCGGTTCGCGCCCGAGCTCTTCCGCGCTGGCGGTTTTCGCCGTTGAATGCCGCCGTAGCTGCAGCAACGCTTTCTCTTTCCGCTTCGCTTTTAATCGGCGCAACCGAAATTGGATGGACCGAATGGGCCGTTGTGAACAGGTATCTCGGTTGGTTTGTTCTACTGGCATACACGGTAACCGGCTCGCTGATTGTCAGAGAGGGTGAAACGGATGCACTCCGTACGCTCCTGCTCACGTTCTCCGGCGCCACGGCGGCGATTGCGGCGATGGAGATTTGCCTATCAATTTTGAGAACCGGCGGTCTGGTTCTTCCAGTAACTCCAAATTCAATCGAAGGCTTCGCCCTCAATCATAATTTTTTTGCATTTGAACTGTTGATGGCTCTTGCGGCCACATTTGTAGCCGCGCGCGCGCCCGCGTTACGGATGACCCTGATAGCAATATTGATTGCGGGACTTTGGTTCACCGGCTCTCGATCAGGCTGGATAACACTGCCGTTTGTCTTTGCCGCGGCAATTTATTTGCAAGCATCCAGGATTCGCGAGATTGCGACAGCGACGATTTGTGCTGCGGGCTTGGCTCTGATTCCGGTCGTGCAGGGCATCTTCACAGGCGCCTCCAGATTGCCCGCATTAATACCGTCCCAAAGAGACACCGCAGAACGCATTTTATCGATTACCAGTGGCTTACGGATGTTTGCCGATCACCCGGTGTTCGGCGCTGGCCTCGGTGCATTCAGAAATCAACTAATCCTGAGGTTTTCCGACCAACCGCTGCTGATCCATTCGACTGCCGTATGGATGCTTGCCGAATTGGGCATCATTGGATTCCTCATATTCACGATTCCCGTACTGCAGCTTTTTTATACAGAAATTCGACTCAAGCGGCGCGACGTCGCTTCCAAGCTGATCGTCCTATCCCTCGTTGTGTTCGGCGCCATGTCGACGCCGGCGGATATGCTTTACCAACGGACATTCTGGCTTTTGATTGGGGCCGCTTTGGCGCTACCAAAGTCTAACCAAGCGTCCCCAGACACCGGACCAAACGCCTAGCAGTTCATTGGTGTTTGCCCCTGCGGCTTTAAATGCCATAGTAGCGCCATCCGAATTTGCCGGTGCTCCTGGGCCTCAAGATGCGGACCGTCCAACTATCGGGAATCCATAAGGTTTCCCCGCCCAGGCAGCCCCGCCGGAACTCTCGCATGGCGGCCCTGTGACCAATCCTGCGCCGCCGCCGTTCGATGGGGAGACACCCACCGGCCCGATCGTGCCGCGCAATCTGGCGCTCGGCATCGAGCGCATCGGATTCATTCCGCTATCCCACAAATTCATCTCCGTGGCCGTCTTTATCGCGCTTTGCATCGGCGCGGCATTCGGCTTCGCGCGGCTGAAGGTCGACGATTCACTCAGTCAGTTGTTCCGATCCGACACGCCGGAATACAGGAATTACGTCGAAGTCTCGCACCGTTTTCCGTCCAACGAATTCGACGTCCTGGTCGTTGTCGAGGGCGATAACCTGCTGGCGCGCTCGTCGCTGGAAAAGCTGCGCGACATGGCGATCGACCTTCAGCTTATCGATGGCACGCGCGGCATCATTTCGATGTTTTCGGCGCGCACCGCGCCGAGCGTCAGCGGCGGCGTTCCGGCCGCGCTGTTTCCGACGCCGCTGCCGGAGGGCGAGGCCTACAAGCAGCTGATCGACCAGGTGAAGGCCAACGAAATCATCCACGGCAAATTGCTGTCGAATGACGGCAAGCTTGCTTTGTTCGTGCTCGCGCTCAATCCGGCGGTGATGTCGGAAAACAAGCTGCCCGGTGTCATCGGCGAGGTGCGCAAGACGGTAAACCAATATGTTGCCGGAACAGGCCTGCACGGTGAGCTTTCAGGCGTGCCGGTGATGCAGCTCGAGATCCGCAACGCCATCCAGCACGATCGCCTCGTCTACAACACGCTCGGCTTTATCGCGGGCTGCCTGATCGCGGTGCTGTTCTTCCGGCGCATATCATTCATGGTGGTCGCCGCCGCGCCGCCGCTTGGCGCCATCCTGCTGTCGCTCGGCGCGCTTGGCTGGCTCGATTTCCGCCTCAACATGTTCCTGAACGTGATGACGCCGCTCATCATGGTCATCAGTTTTTCCGACAGCATGCAGCTCACGTTCGCGGCGCGCGACCGTCTGCTCGCCGGCGACAACAAATACATGGCGTTCCGCAACGCCTTGCTGATTGCGGGACCGGCTTGCGTGCTGACCCACGCCACCGCCGGTATTTCGTTCATCGCGCTGCAATTCTCCCAGTCCGACCTGATCCGCACATTCGGCGAGGCCGGCCTGATCGCGACGGTGATAGCGATGTTCGCCGTCATCATGATGGTGCCGGCGCTCGGCGTATTGCTCATCCACAATGAAGCCGGATTCGTGTCGAGTGTGCGCAACATGGATACCGCGCTCGACGTGCTGCGGCGGTTTTGCGGCTGGATCGCCATCCGCATGGTCAACCGGCCGGGGCTGTACACGTTGATCGGCTTCCTCGTGGTGGTCGCCCTGTCGGTCAGCTATCTCCAGCTTGAGCCGCGCTACCGGCTGGCCGACCAGGTGCCCGATCGCGAACAAGCGGTCAAAGCCAGCCAGCGGCTCGACGTGAAACTGACGGGCGCTAATCCGGTCGACGTGCTAATCGAATTTCCGAAGGGCAAATCGCTCTACGACCCTGAAACGCTCGCGGCAATCGCCGACGTCCATTCGATCGTGGAAAACCAGCCCGGTATCGGCAATGTCTGGTCACTGGAAACGCTGCGGAGGTGGCTGGCGGAGAAGGCGCACAGCACCGATGTCGCCACCCTCAAGCAATATATCGATATACTGCCGAAATACCTGACCCGACGCTTCCTGTCGGAAAAGCAGGACGCGGTGGTCGTCAGCGGACGCGTGCCCGATACCGACGCCAGCAAGCTGTTGCCGATCGTGCATGAGCTGGACGCAAAACTCGCCGCCGTGCGCGCGAAATATCCCGGCTACAACATCGCAGTCACCGGCCTGTCGGTGATCGCGGCGCGCAACAGCGCGCTCATGATCGACAAGCTCAGCCGTGGCCTCACGATTGAGATCGTTTTCGTCGCGGCCTTCATTGGTCTCGCGTTCCGTTCCTGGGTGGTGATGCTGGTGAGCATCTTGCCCGGCATCTTCCCGATTGTGCTGGCCGGCTCGCTATTATGGGTGACCGGCGAGGGCCTGCAATTCGCCAGCGTGATTGCGCTTACCGTGTCGTTCGGGCTGGGTCTGAGCGCGACGATCCATTTCCTCAATCGGCTGCAGATCGAGGATATCGATCCCGACAACCCAGCGGTCGGCGTCGAACGCGCAACCATCCGTGTCGGGCCACCGCTGATTCTGACCTCGGCGGTGCTCGCCTGCGGACTGGCGATGACGGTGTTTTCCAACTTGCCTTCGCTGCGCCTGTTCGGCTGGCTTGCCGCATTTTCAATGGTCGCAGCACTGGTGGCCGACCTCTTGATTCTGCGGCCGGTCGCCATGTTCCTGAGCAAGCTGGTGCAGCGATTCAGCCGCCGGTCACTCACCAAGGCGTCGCGCTAACCTCGCGACGGCACGCGGTTAACCGCGTTGCATCGAGATCGTCACGCCTTTAATGCTCGACTGCGGATCCCTCGACCGGATGACAACCGATTGATGGTTACCGCTTGTGGTCACGTTCAGGCTGGCGGTGAAATTCGCAGATTTGGCGATGGCGCTGATGTGGCCGCCGCTGACGTGACCGGAAAGGTCGCCGGCGGCGAGCGTGGCCGACTCGCTCCAGCTGCCGCTGACGGCGCCGCCGGCGTGAGCGACGCTGCTGCGAATTTCAAAGTTATAGCTTTCGCTGGCACAGCGAATGCTCATATCCACGGTTTGCGCGGTCGGCACATCGTAAGATGCATGGCATTTGATCTTCTCGCGCTTGCCGTCCGACAATTCGAGCATGCCGGCGCCGTTCCAGATGCCCGCCATTTTCGCGAACGGTCCGTGCTGTTGGGCATCGGCGGCCCCGGCCAACATGAGCGGAAGAGCAACGAACGAAACGAGCAGAAGTGTGCAGGCGGAGCGCGCGCGCATGGAAGTCAACCCCCAGGTTAAATGCATTGCACGAAGTAAAACGTCAAAAGCTTCGCTGAATTAACAGCGGGACAGTGGCACGGGGTTAGTCGCGGTTCAACCAGGATTGGTTCAATGGTCTCGTGCCAGCGCCATGACGGTCAGCCCCGGGTCCTTTTTCCGACCACCATCGGCAGGCCATTGCCCGGACGCAGCGTCACTTTATGCACCGGCCAGATTGCATGGCCTGGGGCCAATTCCAGGTCGAAATTCCGCGTCAACGTCGCCACCACGATGGCCGCCTCCTGCAGGGCCAAGGCGGCACCGATGCAAATGCGCGGCCCGACACCGAACGGCAGATAAGCGAAGCGGTCGATTCTGTCGTGCGCGCCGTTGAGAAAGCGGTTCGGATCGAAATGATCGGGATGGCTCCACAGCGCGCGATGGCGATGCAGCACATAGGGCGCGATAACCACCATCGTGCCGCGCTTGATCGGCGTTCCGGCAAGCTCGTCGGGCCCGAGCGCGGCGCGGCTGAGCGCGGTAATCGGCGGATAGAGTCGATTGGCCTCGTCGATGACCGCGCGCGTTTCGACCAGACGGTCGGCGACGCCGTCCATGTCGCCGTCGAGTTCGCTATCGGCCTCGGCACGCACCCGTTCGCGCCATTCGGGCGATTGCGAGAGCAGATACAGCGACCAGATGATGCAGTTGGCGGTTGTCTCATGGCCGGCCGCGATGAATGTGAGGATGTTGGCGCGCACTTCGATTTCGCTCAAGCCCTCGCCGCTCGCTGCGTCGCGCGTCTCCAACAAGAGCGTGAGAACGTCGCGCGGCACTCCGGACGGATCCTTCGCGATTCGCTCACGGCGGGCGGCAATGATGGCATCGATGGCGGACTCAAACAGCGCGAGCGTCGAGCGCACCCGCCAGCGATTGAGCCGCGGCACCACCGCCGGCACGCCCAGAACATCGAGCGGATCGATCCGCCCGATGGTCTCGAAATAGGTTTTCATCGCCAGACGGATTTCCTCGGTATTGCGCCCGAGCCCATCCGAAAACATGGTCCGTTCCAACACCTCCAAGGTAGCGCGCGTGACCTCGACCGCAAGATCGACAGTGCAGCCCTCCTGCACATTCAGGCGCTCGACCAGTCCACCGGCTGCGGCCACCATGGCATCCGCGAAGTTCATGACGCTGCGACGCGAAAACAAAGGCGCCAGAACGCGGCGCTGCGTACGCCATTGTTCGTCCTCGGCGGTCAACAGGCCATTGGTCAGGCCGGCCGAGAGAACGCGCTGTTGCAGCCAGTCCTTATGGTAGTTGTCTCGATTGTCGAGCAGGACGTGGCGGATCGCGCCCGGATCGTTGACAACGGCAACGCGCCCCATGGACATTCCGCCCATGACGATCGACTCCTCGAAATGCGCCTTTGTCCACGCCTCAAGCGGGTTGTTCGCGAGAACGCGAATGAGCGCGAGCGGATTCAGTTGCTTGAGCCGCGGCTCCGGCGCCGGCGGACGTAACGTCGTGGTGGTGTCGAGCAACAACGTTCTCCGGTCTTAAGACGGCAGGAGCATTGTCAATCGGCGC
>DATATS010000067.1:0-4582 GCA_036268675.1 Pseudolabrys sp. | reverse complement strand
GAGCGCCAAGGCGCTGGTCGATATCGGCTTCGATGGTTACGCCATCGGTGGGTTGGCGGTGGGCGAGCCGCAGGACGTGATGCTTAAGACTGTCGAGGAAACCGCGCCGGCGCTGCCGGGCACGCGTCCGCGTTATCTGATGGGCGTCGGCACGCCGGACGACCTGCTCGAAGCGGTCGCCCGGGGGATCGACATGTTCGACTGCGTGCTGCCGACCCGCAACGGCCGCCACGGCATGGCGTTCACGCGCCGCGGGCCGGTCAATCTGTCGAACGCCCGTCATGCCGATGATGCGCGCCCGCTCGACGAGGAAAGCGCGCATCCGGCCGCGCGTACCTATTCACGCGCCTACCTGCATCATCTGACCAAGGCCAACGAAATGCTGGGCGCGATCCTGCTCTCGACGGTCAATCTCGCTTATTACCAGGAGCTCATGGCCGGCATGCGCGCAGCGATCGAAGGTGGACGTTTTGCTGCGTTTCACGCCGCCACGCGCGTGCAATGGCGGCAGGGCGATGTGTTGCCGTTGTAAGCGAAAGCCACCCTCTTGCAATTTTACCGGTAGGCCCGATGATGGACGAAGCGATCGGGGTACCGTCGCGTACAGGGGGTTCATATGAAAAAAGTCGTTATGCTGCTTCTTGCCACCGCCATTGCCGCAGTGCCGGCGGTTGCGATGGCGGCGAAGAAAAAGCATCCGCCGAAAGAAAAGACCATCGCCGAGCTCAATGAGCCGGGAATGCGGGTGTTGAAAAACGGCCTGCCGCTGATCCTGCCGACCTGGGCGATGCCGATCTATTTCAGCTCGCAGGAAGCCGACAATAAAGATCATCACCACAAGAAGAAGCACTGATCGCTTCAGCGCTTTCGCCGGTAGTGGATGACGGCCTAGCCGCTTGCGACCGCGTAATGTGAGCGCGGGCGCGACGGCGCACGCTGGCTATGGGCCGCCATAAAGCCAGGCGATGCCGTCATAGGTCTGCTCGGTGCTGCGCCCGCCGACCGCCATGTCCCGCAATTCGGCGGTGACGCCGCGCGCGTGATAGAACTCGCCATAGACGCGCGCCATCACCTGCGTGCGCGCGGTGCGCAGGTAACGCGCCTGCTCGTAGGCCCTGAACGCCGCCGGCAGATCGTCCGGCTGCGCGGCGACTTTTTCCGCCAGCACCACCGCGTCTTCGGTCGCCATGCAGGCGCCTTGCGCGAGATATTGCAGCATCGGGTGCGCCGCATCGCCGAGGAGCACGACGCGGCCTTTCGACCAGTTCTTCACCGGCTCGCGGTCGCACAGCACCCACATGCGCCAGGTGTCGATGCGCTCGAGCAGGCGCGTGACCTGCGGCACTTGCATCTTGAAATGCTGCCACATCACGTCCTTGGCGCCTGTCGCGTTCCAGCCTTCCTCGTAGTGATCGGAATGGAACACGGCGACGAGATTATAGAGCTCGGCCCGGCGCAGCGGATAATGCACGAAATGAGTGCGGGGCCCGGCCCACAGCACGACGTCGGGCCGCCAGAGATCTTCGGGCACCTCGTCGCGCCTGAGTACGGCGCGATAGGCGATATGTCCGGAGACGCGAGGGCTCCCGTCGCCGACGATGCGCTCGCGGATCTTCGACCACATGCCGTCGCAGGCAACGAGCGCGCGGCCCTCGACGCGCTCGCCGTTATCGAGCGTGACGGTGACGTGGCCGCCATGATCCTCGTAACCGTCCACGCGCCGGGCGTTTTCCAGCGTAATCAGATTGCTCGACTGGCAGGCTTTCAGGAACGTGCCGTGAATATCGGCGCGGTGGGTGACGGCATAAGGCTGGTTGCCGAAGCGCGCGGAGAATTCGTCGCCGAGCGGAATGTGAGTGATCAGCTTGCCGGTCAGCGCATCGCGCATTTCCTGTGCCGGCGGGCGGTGCGCGTCGGCCAGGATTTCGGTTTTCAGGCCTATCTTTTCGAGTGCGCGGAAAATATTGGGACCAAGCTGGATGCCGGCGCCGACCTCACGGAATTCCGCCGACTGCTCGAAGACGCGCACCGGGAAACCCGCTTGCGCCAGCGCATAGGCAGTGACGAGGCCGCCGATGCCGCCGCCTGAGATGAGAAACGGCGCCGCTGCGCCATTCGATGCCACCATGATCGCTCGTCCCGCCTTTTTGTCCTTTGCGGCGCAAGCTTAAGGCAGCGGGAGGGGCAGCGCCAAGGGCGGCTCCAAGGGTGGATCAAAGGGCAGGATCAAGGGCGTGGGCGCAGGACCGGCAACGAAAAACCCGCCGGCTTGCGTCGCCGGCGGGTGGTCCGTTTTGCGTGGCCGCCGCTTAAAAAGCGGCGGAACCATCGATTACTTCATCAACTGGCCGCGGATTTCGCCGCCCTTGTTGGCTGCGGTATGGACGTTGACGTACATGTCGCCGTCCATCAGCGCCTTGGCCTGCGCGTCGTTGAGCGTCGCAGAGCCTTCGAGCGGACTGGTTGCCGGCGCGATCGGCACCATGACACCGGCGTTCTTGCCGGCGGGCGCCGGTCCATGGAAATGCGCCGCGGTGGCCGGACCGGTCAGGCCGCTATAGGCGCCTTTCCAGGTCAACTTCTTGCTGGCGGTGTCATAGGTTGCGGTGACCGTGCCGGTGCCGGCGCTGGTATTTGCGGGCACTTCGCCCTTGCCGCTGAGGTTGGCGTGGAAATTCATCATCGCCGCCATCGACGGCGTGGCAAAAGCCAGCGCCGCGGCGCAGGCGAGGGCGGTCAAGCCGGACCGCAGAATCGTGGATCTCATGTTCGTTCCTCCTTGGAAAAGACTGCTGCAGCAGTGAGCACTCTTGCAAACACCGCAGGCTATCACCTATTCCAGCCGGAACACACTCAATCGAGCGTGAGCGGGATCGAGGTCGAGGAGGCCTCGCCGCAGGCGTCACATTCCCAATGGTGGCGGATTTCGCCGCTCTCGACGAATTCGGACGTGACGGGGGCGACCATCCAGTCGCCGCAATGGGGACAGCGCGTCGACGCCGTGAGGGCGCGCATGGCGGATGGGCTTGCGCCGTTGCAAAACAGTTGCATGTCTCGGGCCTCCTCGTATCCGTCCTGATCCAAGATTCCGAACAAGGCCCGGACTAGAGGCGCATCATGGCGGCGGCGAGACGGCCAAATGAAATTGTGGTGGCCGCCGCGATAAAGTTTCGTGACAGATTGCGCATGCGGCGCTTGCAAACGCACTGCGGCGAACAAAGTTTCGACGACTTATTTAAAGGTCGCGGCTGCGACGTTGGTGAGCGCGCCGGGACTCGAACCCGGGACCACTTGATTAAAAGTCAAGTGCTCTACCATCTGAGCTACGCGCCCGTTATTTCGTGCATGATCTGGCCCGAAAACCGGTATCCATCCCCGATCGAGTCGGGGACAAGCTTTTCGGGACCATGCGCCGAGCGCGGGTTTACGGGCGCTCGATTGCCCGGTCAATAGCCGGTTTTCAGAGGCTTTCCTGAACTCGCAATGGACCGGGGCGATTTGCTACACTTTCCGCCAAAGGAGCCCCTTCATGCCCATCATCAACCGGGTCGCCGATCTCCAGAACGAAATCGCCGAATGGCGGCGCGATCTGCACGCCCATCCCGAATTGCTCTATGACGTGCACCGCACCGCCGGAAGCGTCGCCGAAAAGCTCAAGGCCTTCGGCTGCGACGAGGTGGTGCCGGGGCTCGGCCGCACCGGGGTGGTCGGCGTGATCAAGGGCCGCAAGGGCCAATCGGGAAAGACCATCGGCTTGCGCGCCGACATGGACGCGCTGCCGATCGAGGAAGCGAACGACCTGCCGTACAAGTCGACGGTCCCGGGCAAGATGCACGCCTGCGGCCATGACGGCCACACCGCGATGTTGCTCGGCGCGGCGCGCTACCTCGCCGAGACGCGCAATTTCGATGGCACCGCGGTGGTGATTTTCCAGCCGGCGGAAGAGGGCGGCGCCGGCGGCAAGGCCATGGTCGACGACGGCATGATGGACCGCTTCGCCATTACCGAGGTTTACGGCATGCACAATTTTCCCGGCATGCCGGTCGGCGAATTTTCGATCCGGCCGGGCCCGATCATGGCGGCAGCCGACTACGTCGCAATCGACATCGAGGGCAAGGGCGCGCATGCCGCAAGGCCCCATCTCGGCATCGACAGCGTGCTGGTCGGAGCGCAGATCGTCAATAATCTCCAGTCCATCGTCTCGCGCAATGTCGATCCACTGGAGTCAGCGGTGATCTCGATCTGCGTCTTCCAGGCCGGCACTGCCGACAACGTCATTCCGCAGACCGCGAAATTGCGCGGCACCGTGCGCAGCCTGAACCCGAATGTGCAGGAACTGCTGGAAAAGCGCATCCCCGAGATCGTCAAGGGCACCGCCGAACTGCTTGGCGCCAAGGTGAACGTGAAATACCGGCGCGGTTACCCGGTGCTCAAGAATCACCCAGCGCAGACCGATTTCGCGGCGGCAGTCGCCGGCGAAATTTCGGGCAAGGACAAGGTCAATATCGACATGGCGCCGGTGATGGGAGCGGAGGATTTCTCCTACATGCTCAACGCGCGGCCCGGCGCCTTCATCTTCTGC
>DATATS010000066.1:0-42357 GCA_036268675.1 Pseudolabrys sp. | reverse complement strand
GCCCGCGCGTTCGCTTGACTGAGCTGGCCATCAGAAATTGACAATCACCTTGCCGAAGACCCGCCGGCTTTCGAGCCGCGCCAGGCCCTTCTCGAAATCGGCGAGCGCAAATTCAGTGTCGATGATCGGCGACATGCCTGTCGCTATCTTGGCCAGGCTGTCGCGGATATTGCGCATCGAGGCGCCGAACGAGCCGAAAATCTTGTACTGCTGCTGGAACAGCTGCATGAGATTGATGGAGACGGTCGGGCCCGCGGTCGAGCCGCAGGTCACCAGCCTGCCGCCACGCTTGAGGCAAAGCAGCGAGGCGTTGAACCCTTCGCCCCCGACGTGTTCGAACACGACATCGACGCCCTTCTTGGCGGTAAGCTTGCGGGTAACGCCCTCGAAGCGGTCGGTCTTGTAATTGATGACGTGATCGGCGCCGAGTGCCTTCGCCTTCTCGGCCTTGGCATCATCGCCGACGGTCGTGATGACGGTGCAGCCGATCGCTTTCGCCATCTTGATCGCCACCGATCCGATGCCGGAGCCGCCGGCGTGGACGAGAATGGTCTCGCCCGGCTTGAGCTTGGCGTTGTCGAACAGCATGTGTTCGGTCGTGGCAAATGCGATTGGCGCGCAGGCAGCATCGCGCAACGACACGACGGCGGGCACCGGGATGACCAGCCGCGCCGGCATATTGATGAGATCGCGCGCGAAGCCGTCGATGTGAAAGCCCATGATGCCGCCGACGTTTTCGCATAGATTGTCGCGGCCCTCGCGGCAGGCCTTGCATTGCCCGCAGGTCAGCGCGCCGTACATCACCACCTTGTCGCCTGGCTTGAACTGGCTCACGCCCGCGCCGATCGCGGCAATCTCGCCGGAGGCTTCCGCGCCGACCACCAGCGGCAATTTCCGCTTGGCGAAGGCCATGCCGCGAAAGCCCCACACGTCGAGGTGGTTGAGCGCGACGGCCTTGATCTTGACCTGCACTTCGCCGTCGCCGGGCGGCGGCGGCGCGGGCACATCGGCAAGTTCGAGCGTGCGATCGGCGATCAGTCTGAGAGCGCGCATGGCGGGGTCAGGCGGGCTCAAGCCCGAGAATCAACGAGACGTTCTGCCCGCCGAAGCCGAACGAATTGGAGATAGCGTGCCGCATGCGCGCGTCGCGCGCCTTGTTGGGGACGACGTCAAGCGGGATCCCCGGGTCCGGCACGAGGTAATTGATGGTCGGCGGGATGCGCTGATGCTTGAGCGTGAGCAGCGTGATGACCGCCTCGACCGCGCCCGCCGCCGAGAGCGTGTGGCCGATCATGGATTTGTTCGAGGAGATCGGCATGGTCTTCATGCGCTCGCCGAAGACGGTGGAAACGCCGAGGTGCTCCATTTTGTCGTTTTCGGGCGTGCCAGTGCCATGCGCGTTGACATAGTCGATGTCGTCGGGCGCAAGCCCTGCATCCTTCAGCGCATTGGCAATGCAGCCGATGATCGGCTTGCCGTCGGGACTGGAGCGAGTGCGGTGGAAGGCGTCCGTCATCTCGCCGCAGCCTTCCACCACGCCGAGGATCGTGGCGCCGCGCGCCTTGGCGGATTCGTAGCTTTCCAGCACCAGCGCTCCGGCGCCTTCGGCCATGACGAAGCCGTCGCGGTTCTTGGAAAACGGCCGCGCCGCGCCTTGCGGCACGTCGTTGCTAGTGGACAGCGCCGAAAGCAGCGAGAAGCGGATCAGCGCCTCGGGGCTGATCGAACCGTCGGTGCCGATGCAAAGTGCAGCGTCGGTCTCGCCGCGCCGGATCGCCTCGACGCCGAGCTGGATCGCGCTTGCCCCCGACGCGCAGGCGGTCGAGAGCGAGATCGGCGAACCCTTTGTGCCGAATTTGTCGGCAAGACTGTTGGCCACCGAGCCGATGAGAAACCGCTGATGATAAGCGGGAAAGTTCGAGCAAGCGCGCAATAGATCGTCATAGCTGACCTTGTCGTTTGCGCCGGATCTGGCGGCGATCTTGATCCGCTGCGGCCATTCCACCTCGATCGGCGGCACCGCGACGAAGAGGGGTCCCGGAAAATTGCCGGCTGCTCCGATGCCGGATTGTGCGATGGCCTCCTCGGCGGCGAGTCCGGCGGCGTTTTCGGTCAGGTCGGCGGTCGATTCCGTCGGCGGCAGGTAGTCGATGGTGCCGGCGATGCGTGTGCGCAGGCCGTCGGTCGGGAAGCGGCTGACGGCGCGAATGCCGGATTCACCAGCCAGCAGCTTCGCCCAGTTGTCCGTCTTGCCGGCGCCGAGCGAGGTGATCATGCCGAGCCCGGTGACGACAACGGTCGGCCGGTTTTGCGTGTCTTTCGGTCCAGGCATTGTGTGTCCGTTCCTCAGTCGGCGCGCTCGACCAGCGCGAGGCCTTCGCCGCGCAGATGCCCGACTCCGGTCACCACGATCTGGCTCACTTCCGAAGTCATCGGCCGCTCCAGTCCGGTCGAGTCGCAGGGCGGAAACAGGCTAGCATGTCCGAGCACCACCGCCGCCAGCGCCACATTCATGACGAACTGGGGCTCGGCCGCATGACCGAGATAGGAGCCGGTGGCGCGGACGGCAAGCTCCGGATGGGCTTCCAGGAAGGCGCGTTCCTCCCGGGTCGCGGGTTCGCTGCCGGTGGCGCCGGACAGCACGGCGGCCTGACCGACCGTCACCCGCCCCTTGATCTTGTCCCAAAGCGTGGAAAGCATGGCGGTGACGGCGCCGGGCGTGCGTTTGCTGCGGTCCGAGAGCACTGCCGACAAACGCCCTAGCGGCTTTGCCCCGCGCGCTATGGCGTGCTCGCGCGCTTCGATCACCAAAAAAGCGCCCAGTGAGCCGATCGCGACGCCGCCGCGTTCACCGCGCTCCCACACCGGCGCGTAACGTCCTTTCAGGGCGTCGCCGGAAAACTCGTAGAGCAGCAGCACGTCGGGTCGCTCGCTGTTGTATGACCCGCCGATCAGCGCGATGTCGCTTTGTCCGGCGGCGATGCGCGCGACCGCGACACGCAAAGCATCGACGCCCGACAATTCCTCGCCCATGAACGTGCGTGACGAACCGGTGACGCCGTGCACGATGGAAATATTGCCGGCGAGCAGATTGGACAGTTGCGCCAGAAAAAGGGTGGGGCGCAGGTCGTTCAACAATCGTTCATTGAGATAGGCCGCCGGATTTGCCGCCTGCGGCAGGCCGGACAGGATTGTAGCGTCAACGCCGATATCGCGTTCGCCGCCGCCGGCGGCCACGATCATGTCGGTGTGCGAGAGAATCTCGGGCTTGCCTTTGATGCCGGCTGAATCGAGCGCCAGGCCCGCGGCATAAGTACCGGTGCGCTGCCACGGCTCCATCTGGCGCTGGTCGCCTTTTTTGGGAATTTGTGCGTCGAAATTAATCGCGGCGAGCGGGTGCACCACAAACGGCGCGAGGTTCGTGGCGTTGGCTGTTGGTTTTGCCTCCATCAGCTTTTGCCAATGCGCCTGCGCTCCTTCCCCGAGGCACGAAACGATGCCTACTCCGGTGATCCAGGCTTCGCGATCCGCGTCAGCCATCGGCCTGCGCCTCGACCGTGAGGCCCAGCTGCGTCGCCCGCTCGAGCATCAATTTGCGCATCTCCGGATTGGGAAATTCCAGAACGCGCAATGTTATCGTGGCGTCGCAGATTAATTTGCCTTCGGCCTGCACTTTCGTCTCGGTGACGGCAAACCCCGAGCCGTCATGGGTCAGTTTTGCATCGATCAACAATTGCTGTCCGGGTTTGACGAAGGTTCGCAGCTTGGCTTCTTTGACGGAGGCCAGGAAGGGCATGCGGTCGAAGCGGTTGAGCGCCACCGCCAGCCAGCCCGCGGTTTGCGCCATCGCCTCGATCAGCAACACGCCGGGCATCAGCGGAAAGCCCGGAAAGTGTCCTTCGAAGATCGTGCTCTCGGTTGGGACCAGCGCCTCGCTACGGATCGTGCGATCGGCGACGTTAAGGTCGATGACCCGGTCGATCAGCAGAAAATATTCAAGACGCATATGGGCGTTGCGGCATTAAGCTCCCTTGGCAGCGACAAGCTCGTCGATGCGGGCGCTGAGGTTTTGCAGGACGAAATAGTGGTCGGTGGTGGCTTTGCCGTCGTTGACTTCCTGCGTCCATTGCTCGAGCGGCAGCTTGATGCCGAATGCCTTGTCGATGGCAAACGCGATATCGAGAAAATCCAGGCTGTCGATGCCAAGATCGTTGATCGCGTGGCTTTCCGGCTTGATCGAGTCACGGGGAATGTCGCAGGTCTCGGCGATAATATTTGCGATCGTATCGAATGTCGAAGACATCGGTAACACTCTGGTTGATTTGAGTTTCTAGCAGCTGGCGACCAAGGTGGATCGGCATGCGCGACAACCGCCTTAAGCCGGCCTTGCACCAGCCCGTCCCAGCCCGCGGTTCGTTGCCCGTATAGCGAAGCGCCGGGTCAAGTTCAATGGCAACGGCGGTCCGGGGGAAAACGCGGTGAATGGGCCGCCGGGCAGGCCGAATGCGAGGTCTCGCTCGGGCGGCGAATCACCAGCGATCCTTTGGAACCTCGACCGGCGTGCAGCCGCGCCGCCCCGACAGCACGCAATCCTGGTTACGGCGCATTTGCGCCATGGTGTCGGCAATCCATAGACCGGCGCCGATCAGGGCTACGACGAAAACGAACGCCGCCGTATTGACCAGCATGCGGTGGCGATAATCGTCGGTGTCGGGGCCGTGCTCGTACTTCGCCAGGTCGGCCACCGGCGGCGGGGCGGGTAGCGGCGTGCGCAAACCCGCCGGGCCGCGGCGGAATCTCACCACGCGCTGCTCGCCATCTGACGGATACGATCCAGTGCCGCTCATCGTCCGTCCAGCCTACCACGACCGTGGTCATCGTTCGACCCTTGGCCCCGGCGCGGTCCCTCAAGCATGGACGCTACCGTTCGACCCGCCTAATGTTCCCGGGATGAACCAACCCGCGCGCGCCCGGCATTTCATTGCTTTGTTCGCGGCCTATGTGGTCGCGCTGCAAGCCCTCCTGCTGCCGCTCTCGCTCGGGGTAGGCGGCACGCTCGGCGCCGGCTTATGCGCGGCGGCGCAATCGGTCGAGAATTCGTCATTGCCCGCGGGCGACACATCCGGCTGCCCGTGCGCCGCCGGATGCGGGATGCCATGTTGCATTCATGCGCTGGGCGGACCGCCGCAAACGGCCACAGTGTTTGTCGCATTGCAAAGCGCAGCCGCCGCGCCGATCATCGCACCCGATCGCGTGATCCATATTTCGGACCGCCGGCAGCCACAAATTCCACGCGCGCCGCCGTTCGCCTGACCCATCATCGCCTTCACCATCAGACAGTCATTTCGCAAACCGGCGCCGCATGCGCCGCGTTTGCATCGTCAGGA
The DNA here is from genome assembly GCA_036268675.1 of Pseudolabrys sp. GTDB lineage: Bacteria > Pseudomonadota > Alphaproteobacteria > Rhizobiales > Xanthobacteraceae > Pseudolabrys. The sequence goes on along the minus strand of DATATS010000066.1, from coordinate 36,970 downwards.
GCGATCAACATGATCCGCACAGCAGTCATCATCGCCGCCGTCTTTGCAGCATTGACCGCGGCCCCCGTGGAAGCCGCCGACGTCACCGTCGGTCACTTGAAGATTTCCGCGGCCTGGGCTCGCGCCACCCCGGGCGGCGCCAGCGTCGGCGGCGGTTACATGACAATCACCAATGCCGGCACCGAGCCCGATCGGCTGCTCGGCGGAACAAGCGGTGTTTCGAAAATGTTCCAGATCCATCAGATGAAAATGGACAACGGCATCATGAAGATGCGCCCCGTGGAAGGCGGGCTTGAAATCAAGCCGGGGCAGACTGTCACACTCGATCCGTCCGGTTATCATGTGATGCTCATGGGCCTGAAGCAGCCGCTCAAGCAGGGCGAACACTTCAAGGCGACGCTTGAATTTGCCAAGGCCGGCAAGGTCGATGTCGACTTCACGGTGGAGGGCGTCGGCGCCATGCACGGCGGCGGCGCGATGAAGGGCATGCCCAGCATGTCGCACGATCAAATGAAGATGAAATAATAGCCCAGAGCAAACGCGCCGAAGGCGGTCACCAGCCGATCGCCTTCGGCAGCCAGGTTGCGAGCCCCGGAAACTCAAAGACCAGCACCAGCGCCATCAATTGCATGCCGACGAAGGGCACGATGCCGCGATAAATGTCACGGGTCGTCACTTCCGGCGGCGCCACGCCGCGCAAGAAGAACAGCGACCAGCCGAACGGCGGGGTGAGGAAAGAGGTTTGCAGGTTGACGCAGATCAGCGTCGCGAGCCACACCAGATCGGTGTTGGCGTTGATGAAGATCGGCAGGAACAGCGGCACGGCAATGTAGGAGATCTCGATCCACTCGATGAAGAATCCAAGCACGAAGATCAGCGCCATCAGGAACCAGATGCTGGCGTCGATACCACCCGGCAGCAGCTTGAAGGCATCCTGCACCAGCACCTCGCCGTGCAGCCCGCGAAACGCGAGCGAAAAGGCCTGGGCGCAGATCAGGATGAACAGCACCATGGCGGAGATGCGCGTAGTCGCCTGCACCGTATCCCGCAGCACCCGATAGGTCAGACGGCCGCCGAATGCGGCGACCAGGATCGAGCCGAGCGCGCCCATGGCGGCCGCTTCCGAGGGTGCAGCGACCCCGGCGATGATCGAACCGAGCACCGCTCCAACCAGGCCGATCGGCGGCGCGACCACCCGCACCATTTTGCCCGCGAGCTGGGCGCTCGAGATTGCGGCGCGCTCTTCGGGCGGGATCGGCGGCACCATTTCCGGCCGCACGATGCCGAGCAACAGGATATAGACGATGTAGATGGCCGACAGAAGCAAGCCCGGGACCATCGCGGCGGCAAACAGCGTGCCGACGGACTGATTGGTGATGTCGGCGAGCAGAATGAGAATGAGGCTCGGCGGAATGATCTGGCCGAGCGTGCCCGAGGCGCAGATGATGCCGCAGGCAAGCCCCTTGTCGTAACCGCGCCGCAACAGGCCGGGCAGCGTCAGCAGACCAAGCGTCACCACCGTGGCGCCGACGATGCCCGTGGTGGCGCCCATCAGCACGCCGACCAGGATGATGCCGATGCCGAGGCCGCCGCGCAGCGAGCCTGCGGCAAGCCCGATCACGTCCATAAGCTCCTCGGCGAGCTTGGACTTCTCCAGCATCACCCCCATGAACACGAACAGCGGAATGGCGAGCAAAGTGTAATTCGTCACTACGCCGAAAATGCGCGCCGGCAGCAGGTTGAACAGGTCGAGCCCAAAGCCGAGGTAGCCGAACACGAAGCCGGTGGTGGCGAGCGTCAAGCCGACGGGTATGCCGGCGAGCAGCAGCACGAAGAAGGCCACCAACATCAGCGTGGCGAGCAGTTCAAGGCTCATGGGCGGCCCCGAACAAAATCGCCGACTGAATGGCCTGCGCCAGCGACTGCAGCAGCAGGAGCGCAAAGCCAAGCGGGATCATCGCCTTCATGACATAGAGCGCGGGGATGCCGCCGGGATTGGGCGAGCCTTCGCCCATCGCCCATGACTGCGCGACGTAAGCCAACGACAGCCAGATCACCAGCGCGGAAAAGATCACAGCCAGCAGGGCCGAGATCACGTTGACAGCGTGTTTTGCGCGCTCGGAAAAATTGGTGAACAGCACGTCGACGCGGACGTGCTCGCCATGCCTGAGCGCATAGGACATGCCGACGAGCGTGAGCGGCACCAGAAGGTGCCATTCGAGTTCCTGCGCCCAGATTTCGCCGATCCCGAATCCGTAGCGCAGGAACACGTTGGTGCCCATGACGAGCGCAACCGCGAGCGCAAGCCACGATATTGTTCGACCGACGAGATCGATGAACCAATCGATCCCGTCGGCAAGCTTCCCGGCTTTGTTCACATCAAGCGCCCAGCACTCGGTCGTAGTAGGGCTTCTCGCTGTATTTGGCCCACTGCCGATAGCTCGTCATGTATTTCTCGTAAGAATCGGCCACCTTTTTGGTGACCGGGTCCTTGGCGATCGCTTCGTCGAGGATCTTCTTGTTGGCGGTGCGCAACGCATCGAGCACAGAGTCGGGCAGCGGCAGCACGTGCACGCCTTGATTCTTGACCAGGTCTTCCAGCGCGTCGGCGTTGACTTTTTGCAGCCAGGCTTCGCCGCGCGCGTTGCAGGCCATGCAGGCGTTCTCGACGATCGCTTGCAGATCGGGCGGCAGCGTCGCCCACGCCTTCTTGTTGATGATGACTTCGCTGCCGGTCGCCATCTCGTGCCAGCCGGGCGTGTAATAATATTTGGCGACCTTTTGCAATCCGAGCTGGCGGTCGAGATAGGGACCGACGAATTCGGCCGCATCGATCACGCCTCGTTCGAGCGAGGGAAAAATGTCGCCCGGCGCCAGCAGCAAAGCGTCGACGCCAAGTTCGCGCAGCACGCGGCCGGCAAGACCGGGGATGCGCATCTTGAGGCCCTTGAGATCTTCAACCGAGTTGATCGGCTTCCTGAACCAGCCGGCCATCTGCACGCCGGTGTTGCCGGCGAGGAACGGCACCAGATTGAATTTGTCGTAGGTCTCGCGCCACAGCTCCATGCCGCCGCCATCGTAGATCCAGCCGTTATAGCCGACGAAGTTCAGGCCAAACGGCGCAGCAGTGAAGTATTGCGCGGCGAACACCTTGCCGGTCCAGAAATAGGAATTGGCATAGTTCATCTCGACGGTGCCGGCCGAAACCGCGTCGAAGCCGGCATTGGCCGGGATCAATTCGCCGGCGCCGTAGAACTGGATCTTGATACGGCCTTTCGACATCTCGTCGATACGCTTGCAGAGGTCTCGGGCGCTGCCTGGGCCGGTCGAATAGAAATAGGCATTGGGCCCGTAGAAGCTGGTCATCCGCCAATTGAAAGTGGTTTGCGCCTTGACGATCGCGGGTGCCGCGACCGTGCCGACAGCGCCCCCCAAGGCTATTTTTGTGAAATCGCGACGTCGCATAGAACCCTCCCGATTTGTGCGCACAAATGCAGGGTGAGGGGAGCAAGCCGCATGCCATCCTCAGTTGCGAGAGCGGGCATTGCTGTTTTGTAGCCTGTATCGCTTCGCAGTGACGCAATCCGCCCAAATTTGCAGCGCCTGCCTAGATCGTGACCAATGCGAAATGTGAAGCCAAATCAGCGACTTTCGGGGTGATCGCTGCGGCATCGCCCGGCCCGCGGCGGCAAAGTTCCCGCTGGTAAACGAATTCCCAAAATACCCTTGATAAAACCAATAGTTAACACACTCCCGCTATACGATAACGACCGCCTTCAACCGTCGAGCGGGCGTATGACGGAACGCGACGTGACCAGCGACAATCGACGCTTCTCCAATCCTGCGGCCTCGGCGGCAACGCCGATCTCGCTCGATGAGGCGCTGCGCAACGACTGGCTGGAAATCTGGTACCAGCCCAAGATCGATCTCAAGCGCAAATGCCTGGCCGGCGCCGAGGCGCTCGCCCGCATTCGTCATCCCCAGCAAGGCATGTTGTGGCCGGAAAGCTTCCTGCCCGGCGTCGACGAAACGACCATCGCGCGGCTGACCGAGCACGCGCTGCAAGCCACCATGCGCAACTGGACGTCCTTTTCCGACGCGGGCTTCAATCTGCATCTGGCGATCAACGTGCCGGCGAGCGTACTCACGTCGTTGCCGGTCGCGGAGATCGTGGCGCATTACCGGCCGACCTCGGAAGCGTGGCCCGGCCTCATCCTCGAAGTGTCCGAGGATCAGATCGTGCGCGACATCGCGAAGGCCCAGCAAATCGCCGCCGAGCTCAAGGCCTGCAAGGTCACCATCGCCATCGACGATTTCGGCGCCGGCTATTCATCCTTCTCCAGCCTGCGCGACCTGCCGTTCGCCGAGCTCAAGCTCGAAGGCTCGTTTGTCAAAAATTGCGCGACCGACGCCACCAATGCAGCGATCTGCCAGACCGCGATCGATCTCGCGCATCGCTTCGGCAGCGTGGCGGTGGCGGAAGGCATCGAGACAATGACCGACCTTCAGGCGCTCATGGTCATGGGCTGCGATTTCGGTCAGGGCATGCTGGTGGCGCCGCCGATGCCGAAGGAGCGTTTCCTCGAACTACTGCGTCAGCGCATGAACAAGCCGAAGCCGCGCATCGAGCATACGACGCCGATCGCGGCCGCCGGCGGCGCGGCATAATCGTTCTTTAAATTGCGCATGAACTAATCCGAAAACCGGTTCCTACTTTTCGGGATCATGCGCGTCACTCCGCAAATGCCAGTTTGGCGTCCGCCGGCGGCATCATGCGGAAGACGTTGAGCGTCATCGCCACCAGGACGTAATAGCCGAGAATTCCGACCAGCTCGACAGTCGGTGCGTCGCCGAGAATGGCCTGCACGCGCTTGTAGGTCCGGTCGCTCACGCGCTTTGCCTTGTAGAGCTCCTGCACGAAAGCATAAATCGCGCGCTCGTCGGCGGGCGCGGATTTTGGCGCACGCCCGGCGCGCACGTCCGCAATCGTCTTTGGCTTGACGCCGGCCTTCTCGGCCATCGGCTCGTGCGCGAACCACTCGTATTGCGCGCGCCATTGCCGCGCTGTGCACAAAATCGCGAATTCAGAAAGCCGCGCCGGCAGCGCCGTCTGGTAGCGGCAGTGGGCGCCGAGCTGCTGTACCAGGCCGCCGAATTGCGGCGCATGCAACCAGGCGGCGAACGGTCCGCGCGGGGTGAGCGACTGGCCGCGCGGGCCGGCGCGCATCGCCGACATCAGCGCGCGCTGGGCGTCGTTCATGCGTTGATCGTCGAGAATGGCAAGGCGGGGCGCCGGGCGCTTGGCTGACAAGGCTTTGGCGGGCATGCGAGATGTCCTTGAATTGGCGGGCGGGAGATGGCGGCGAAGGAAGCTTCGTGTCTAATATAGCGCAAAATACTTGATACCCACGCCCAGGGGAGGGCCGCCATGGACGATATCACCAAATTCAGCCCCAACGTCGCGCGTTACGACGCTCTCATGGACGTGGTGCGCAACCGGCTGACGACGCGCGCCTTCCGTCCCGACATCGCGGTGCCGCGCGAGCATTTTGAGATGGTGCTGGAGGCCGCGCGTCACGGACCGTCCGGCGCCAACGCGCAGCCCTGGCACTACATCGTCGTGACCGACCCGAAGGTGAAGCAGCAGATCGCCGACTATTTCGTGGCCGAGGCCACCAAGCGCGCAAAGCTGAAGATGAAATTCCCCACGCCGAATTATCGCGGCCTTGCCGACGCGCCGGGCTTTGTGGTTGTCGCGGCGGACTTCCGCTTCGTGCGCGCCTTTCCGGTGTTGCTCGACGGCTCGGACCTCGACAGGCTTTACCAACAAAATGCCGAGCGCATTTTGTTGCAGAGCGTGGCCGCGTCCACCATGTCGGCGCATCTGGCCGCGGCGGCTCTCGGCTATCAAGTCTGGTGGGTGACCGCGATCGGCCAGGACGACGCGCAGAAGGAATTGCGCCCGCTGCTCGGCGTGCCGGACGACCTCGCCATCATCGACATCATGCTGTTCGGCGTGCCGGCCAAGGCGCCCTACAAGCGCTGGAAAAAGACGCTGCCGCAGATCATGAACTGGGGCAAATTCGACATGAAGAATTACATGAGCGTCGAAGACATCGACGCCTGGGTGCGCGAGACGCGCCACAAGGTCATGTATCGCGACGAAGCCAAGATCGATTAGCGCGACGCCGCGACGACCGCTTTCTTTTGCTGCCGATGCAAACGGTGCGCAATAGTTCGTTGCTCATACGGCCGGCGCGCGATCGTCGCCGTGACATTGATCACGCCGCGCCCGACCATATCCAGCGCCTTGGCGGCTGCGAGCGAAAGATCGAGAAAGCGGCCTTTGATGAACGGTCCGCGGTCATTGACCGTCACAACAACGCTGCGTTTCGTCTTGCGATCGGTCACGCGCAGTCGCGTGCCGAACGGCAAGGTGCGATGCGCGCACGTAAACTTTTTCGGTTGATAGCGTGCGCCCGATGCGAGCGGTGCGCCGAGCCCTTCGTCGTAAAAAGAAGCCGTGCCGGAAAGACTCGTCGAACCGCGCCCCCATGCGCTGGTCGCAGTGATAGCCATCGCGCATGCGAGCGCGAGCGACGTCGCTCGTGTCATTGAACTTACCCCGTCTGGAACCGATGTCGGACTCTAGACGGCTGTACGGCGATGCTTGAATGAATTCGTCCGCGCGCGCGGAAAAGTTTAGCGCTTGTTGTTTTGACGTCACGAATGGAACTGGAACTTGTTTGTGAGACGGAACTCGTTCGCGCGAAACCTAAACTGAGTTGGAACTTCGTTGATCTTGAAGTCGCGTTTGCTCAACCATCATTGCCATCGTCACCGTTTGCGACTGGATGCCCGCGTGCGGCCTTTCGATGACTTTGTCTGCGACGCGTTGCGCCGCCGGTCGAGTCGGTCGGCGGTCATCTCGACGCGCGCGCGGCATTCCTCGTGCAGTTCTTCGAGTTCCTTGTCAGACAGGTCTTCGATGGAAGCGAATTTGTTCTCGGCGCCCTTCATGGCCAGCACCAGTTCCGACAGTTTGATCTGGAGCGCCATCGTGTCGCGGTTCTGCGTGTTCTGGATCAGGAACACCATCAGAAACGTAATAATGGTGGTGCCGGTATTGATCACCAATTGCCAGGTGTCGCTGTAGTTGAACACCGGGCCGGTCACGACCCACACGATGACGACTGCGACTGCGAGTAGAAATGCCGCGGGATGGCCGGTCCAGGCGGCGGTCGCTTGCGCGAATTTGGAGAAATGCGCTGAAAGCGCGTTCGTGATCGAGCTGCGGTCGTGCTCAGTGCTGGCATGCGCCATGGCGATGTCCGTTTTGACGGGGGAAAGCAGGCATTAACGCGGCGCTATCCTGCCAAGTTCCATTGGCCGCGGTTCGCCGGTTACTTGATGTTCGGCAAAGCGGGCCGCAGCCGGCCAATGCCGGCCCATGGGTCTTTACGCAAGCGCTTGAGTCGCGCCGGCATGTTGAGCACGGTGTATTGGTCCGCGCCCTTGAGGCTGCCGAGTTCGGACCAGGCGATCGGCGCCGACACCGTCGCGCCGGGCCGCGCGCGGCTCGAATAGGGCGCTACCGCGGTCGCCTCGCGGCTGTTGCGCAGATAATCGATGAAGATGCGCTTGTTGCGTTTGCTTTTGGTCGCGGTCGCCGTGTAGCGGTCGGGAAAATCCGCCGCCATCGAGCCGGCTAGGGCTTGCGTGAAATCCTTGGCCGCGTCCCACGGCGTCGGCTTGATCGGCAACACGACGTGCAGGCCTTTGCCGCCGGACGTCTTCAGGAAGCTTTTGAGTTTGAGCGCGGTAAGCCGCTTGCGCACCTCGCGCGCGGCCGCCACCACGTCGCGCCATGACGTGCCGGGTCCGGGATCGAGATCGAAGACCAGCCGGTCCGCCCGCTCGCGGTCCTCGACCGTGCTGCCGCGGGTGTGAATTTCCAGGACGCCGGCCTGCGCCAGCGAAATGAGACCGGGAAGATCGTCGATGGAAATGATCTTGTCGCCTTTTTCCGCGATGAGATGGAGATGGTCGGCATTGATGCCGTGTGCGTGTTTCTGGAAGAAACATTGCCCCGCGGCACCCTCGGGGCAGCGCAGCAGCGCGATCGGCCGATCGGTCACGTGCGGCCGCATCCATGTCCACACTTGCGTGTAGTAATCGGCGAGATCGTGTTTGCTGACGCCGGCGTCTTTCCAATAGATGCGGTCGGGGTGCGACAGGGTTATGCCGCTGATCGCCACCTTTTCGGCGCGCGCGGACTTGCTGCGCTTGACCGCGGTCTTGCTGCCTGCCGCCATGGCTTTGACCTCGCGCACCACCTGCTTGGCGAGTTTGTCCTCGCGCAGGCCCTGGAAGGAAGCCTGCCGCACGCGGTCGCCGTGCGTCCAGCCGTGAAAATCGATCTCGGCGACAAGCTTGGGATCGACCCAAATTGGCTTGCGCGCGCCGCGCTCTTCCTTGGGCGTGGTTTTGAAGGCGGGCTTCTGGCGCTTGAGCGGCTTGAGCTTGCGATAAAGCTCGCGCGCGCTCGCATGGGTGAAGCCGGTGCCGGTGCGCCCGGCATAATGCAGGCTGCCACCGCGGTAATAGCCGAGTACCAGCGCGCCGACCGCATGCGCGTCCGCGCTTGAGGGAGCAAATCCGGCGACCACCAGTTCTTGCCGGTCGGAGCATTTGGCCTTGAGCCAATCGTGACCGCGGCCGGAGCGGTAGGGGGCATCGGCCAGCTTCGAGACGATGCCTTCCAGCCCCAGCTTGCATGCATGCTTGAGCAGCGTCGGCCCGTCCTCGGTCAGAGACTCGCTCAGGCGGAGCGCGCCTTGCTTGGAGGCGTGCCCTAACAACTTCGCAAGCGCCGCCTTGCGCGCCCGCAGCGGCGCGCTTTTCAGGTCTTCGCCGTCACGATGCATCAGATCGAAGACGTAAAGCACCATGCGGTCGTGGCGGTGTGCCTTGAGGTCCTCCTGCAACAGCGAGAAGTTCGAAATGCCGTCCGCGCCCTCCACCACCAGTTCGCCATCGATCAGCGCGGTCTTTGCGGGGAGGCGAGCGATGGCCTCGGCAATGGTCGGGAATTTCGCGGTCCAGTCGAGGCCGCGTCGCGTCAATAACTTCACTTTGCCCTCGTCGAGCCGCGCCTGGATGCGGTAGCCGTCGAACTTGATCTCGTGGATCCAGTCGCCGGACTCCGGGGCCTTGTCCGCCAGCAAGGCGAGACTGGGTTCGACGAAGGCGGGCAGGGCGGAGCGCCTTGTCCTGGTATTATCGAGCGCGCCTTTGAACGTCCGCTGCGCGCGCGGCGCGGCGGCCGCCATTGCACGTTTACGTTTGGCTTTTCGTTTGGTCTTTTTTGTTTTTGATTTTTTCTTTGATTTGGACTTCTTCGCTGTTTGGCGCGGCGCTCGCTCGGCGATCTCGTCCATGGTGCGCCCGGACTTTACCGAGCGCGGCTTTTGCTCGAGGATGTCCTTGTCGCGTGGTCCGCGCGCGGCGTCGTCATGCGCCTTGATCAGCAGCCAGTTGTCGCGCGTTTCGCCGCGCCTGCGGTGCATGCGGACGAGATGCCAGAGACCGTGCAGCTTTTCGCCGTCGAGTTCGAACGACAGATGCCCTTTGCGTAAGCCTTTATGCGGGTCGTCCTCCGGCTGCCAACGGCCGCGGTCCCAGATCATCACCGTGCCGCCGCCGTATTCGCCGTGCGGGATCGTCCCCTCGAATTTGTTATAGGCGATGGGGTGATCCTCGACCTGCACCGCCAGCCGCTTGTCGCCTGGCACCAGGCTCGGCCCGCGCGTCACCGCCCAGCTCTTCATCACGCCGTCGAGTTCGAGCCGCAGATCGTAGTGCAGCCGGCGCGCCGCGTGTTTCTGGATCACGTAGGCGCGCCCGCGTCCGCGCGCCACTTTGCCCTCGGGCTCGGCGGTGACGCCGAAACGCCGTTTGGCGCGATAGGTCTTGAGCCCCGCCATCGTCTGCCTCGCGAACCTCAACCGGCGCGCTTGAGCTTGCGCCGGCTGCTCGATCGCTTGCGATGATTCCCGTTCTTGCGCGCGGGCGCACGCCGGCTGCGGTCCGCGCGGGCGCTGCGGCGCAACGCATCCATCAAATTGATGACATTGCTTGGCTTGGACTCGGCCAAGACCGGCGGCGCTTTGCCGGCGCGCTTCGCCTTGACCAACTCCTTGAGCGCGGTCTCGTAGCGATCCTCGAACTTGTCGGGGTTGAAGTGCCCTTTCTTGGTGTCCAGAATGTGGGTCGCCAGCTTGAGCATGTCGACGGGCACCTTGATATTCTCTATCTCGTCGAAATAATTCTTCTGGTCTCGCACTTCGTCCTTGTATCGCAACGTCGTCGCCAACAGTCCCTTGCCGCGCGGGCGCAGCAACAAAAGATGCTCGCGCCGGTAGATCACGACGCGCGCGAGCCCGGCGAGATCTTCCTTCTTCATCGCCTCGCGGATCACCGCGAATGCCTCCTGCGCGACGTCGTCCTGCGGCACGATGTAGTAGCTCTCGTCGAGGTAGATGCGGTCGACATCCGACATCGGGACGAATTCCTCGATGTCGATGGTATGCGTGCTCTCCAGCGCCACGTTGTCGAGTTCGTCGTCCTCGACCAGTACATATTGCCCCTTTTCGAACTGGTAGCCCTTGACGCGATCGTCCTGCTCAACCGGCTCGCCGGTCTCCGCGTCCACGATCTCGTTGTGGATGCGGTTTCCCGTCTTGCGGTTGAGGATGTTGAAGCGGATACGCTGGCTGGTCGAGGTCGCCGGATAAAGCGCCACCGCGCAGGAAACCAGGGACAATTTCAGAAAACCCTTCCAGTTCGGACGCGGTGCCATGAAGGCTTGCTCCTTTACGCGAACGCTACTTTACGCGAACGCTACTCGGGAAATGAACGCACCAGCGATTTAACCGGTTCCGGGTTTAAGGAACTTTCGTGGCCGCACGGCGTTGCTTTGGTGAATGGGCGGTCGCGCCGCTCGTATCGTAGCGTAAAATGTTTTCAGTCATTATTCGGCCGAAACAAAGCCCCGCCCGACCGAGGTCGCAGCGGGGCTTTTTTCGTGTTCGGCACGTTTCAGTTTGAATTGTCGCGCGTTGGAAATGGTCCGGGCTGGAAATCCGGCGCGTTCTCGCCGGCTACTCCCCGCTCGCCAGCACGGCGCGGGTCTGCTCATCCGGTCCGAACTCGTCGGCGCTGTCGATCGACATCAGCTCGGCGAGTCGCGTGCGCGCGCGGTTGACGCGCGACTTGATGGTGCCGACCGCGCAGCCGCAGATTTGAGCGGCTTCTTCGTAGGAGAAGCCCGACGCGCCCACCAGGATGAGCGCCTCGCGCTGGTCTGCCGGCAAATGCGTCAGGGCTTCGCGGAATTCGCGGAATTCGACCTGGCCGTATTGGTCCGGCTGGGATTTCAACGATTCAGCATAACGGCCGTCGGCATCCTCAACTTCGCGCCGGCGCTTGCGGTACTCGGAGCGGAAATGATTGCGCAGGATCGTGAACAGCCAGGCCGACATGTTGGTGCCGGGCTGGAATGACTCGATATTCGCAAGCGCGCGCAACAGCGTTTCCTGTACCAGATCGTCCGCGCGATCCACGTTCCCGCAGAGCGAGATCGCGAATGCGCGCAGGCTTGGCACCGCGCTGAGAACGGATTTGCGGACCGAATCGTCCATGCTTGCTACTGCCCGTCCTTGCCGCCTGGATTGATACGATTGATGAGATCGGTGAACCGATCAGGTACGCCTTGGTTCACCACGTCGTCATAGATCGAACGCAACTGCTGCCCCAGGCGCGCTTGAACCTCGCGGCTGAGCTTCGCCGGCTTGGCATCCTGTTTCTTGTTCCGGTTCGTGGCCGCCGTTTCCATTGAATTTCGCTGCTGCCCTGTGGGTTTTCGGTTGTCCATCTTGGTCGCTTTCCCCCAACCTCGGTCACATGCACCGGCTGCAGGCCCCACCTGGTCAAGCGAAAACCCATGACCGGATCGAAGGTTCCCCAAAATTGGGAACTTTTTTACGGCGGCAGCGTTTGTCGGGTAAGCTGATACGCGGCTTGCAGGGGTAGCGCCAGCGGCGCATGACGATTCGGGAGGGAATTTTGTCGATATCTCAAACGGTTGCACAGCATCTGCCATATCTACGCCGCTACGCCAGGGCGCTCTCGGGCAACCAGGCGTCGGGCGACGCCTATGTGGCGGCGACGCTTGAGGCGCTCATCCAGGACCCCAAGGTGCTCGACAGCAGCGCCTCGACGCGGATCTCGCTCTACAAGCTTTTCACCAAAATCTGGAACTCGGTCGCCCTCAACAGCAAAGCCAGCACCAGCGACGCCACACAGCCCGTTGAGCGGCATTTGGCGGAGATCGCCCCCATGCCGCGCCAGGCGTTCCTGCTGATCGCGCTGGAGGGCCTGTCCGAGGACGACGCCGCCAAGGTGCTGGACATCGACGTCCCGAAGCTGCGCGAGCTGGTGGAGGATAGCGGGCGCGAACTCGCCGCCGAAATTGCCACCGACGTGCTGATCATCGAGGACGAGACCTTCATCGCGCTCGATCTCGAAAATCTGGTGGAAAGTCTTGGCCACCGGGTGCTCGGCGTTGCGCGTACCCACCAGGAGGCGCTGGCGCTGGTGCGCAACAAACGGCCGGGGATCATCCTGGCCGACATCCAGCTTGCGGATAACAGCTCGGGCCTCGACGCGGTGAACGAGATGCTGCGCACGTTCGAAGTGCCGGTGATCTTCATCACCGCTTACCCGGAGCGCTTCCTCACCGGCGAGCGGCCGGAGCCGGCCTTCCTGATTGCCAAACCATTCCAGCCGGCGACGGTGTCGGCGGTGCTCAGTCAAGCCCTGTTTTTCGAGCGCAACGCCAAGCGGCGCGAGCGAAAGGCGGGCTAACGCGACTAGCGCGTTGTTTCGCTCTTGCGGGCCATGGAATAACCGAGCATCGCGGCTTCCACGAGCATGACGATCTGCATTTCGCGCGCGTTGTTGAGCGCGGGCGCGGCGCCGTTCGATGTCTTCGCCCGCGTCAACCACACGCCGATGACTCCGATCAGGGCAAGCGCCGCGTAAATGCCGCCGACGATCAATCGCGCGTTGAGATCGCCGAATTGCAACTGCAAGGCAATCATTCCCGCGACGGTAAAATGGTAGATTGCCACGATGACGAATATAGCAATGGCACAGATCATCAATACGCGACGCAAAATCCGCGCCAACAAGTGGTCGGTGGCATTGGCAATCATGTGATCGATCCGCATGATGCTAGCGGCGGTTTGCCATGCCGGCGAGGAAGCCGACGCCGGCCGCGACAGCCAGCATGATCAGCGGGCGGTGTTCGACTTCGTCTGTGATCTTCTTGAGCGCGTCGGTGCCGAAGCGAACGGCCTCATCGGCCGCGGAATTGCTGGCCTCGGCCGCGCTGTCGCGCACACGGCCCATGATGCGTCCAAGCGAATCCTTGACGAAATCTCCGACCTCGCTGGAGGCGCCCGCGGCTTCCCTCCGCGTATTGCCGGCAAGGCGCCGCAAGCGTTTTTCGAGATCGTCCATCAGATCTTCGATGGCGGCAATTTCATCGGCAGCGGCAGCTTTACCTGCACTACGAATCGTCATTGTCTCGTTCCTCATTGGGCCGTCGCTCGTTGGCCTTTGGGAAACGTGACCACGCGGCAAATTGTTCCACCAACTGAATGGCGGACCCGCCGTCATCATTCGCCGTCACGATTTAGACAATCAATCGCAACGATTGAAACCAAATGACCTCCAGCCGGGTTAACTTGTTCTTTCGCCGTCAGAATCGACTGTCGGCAGTGTGGAGTCGGGGCAAGGTGTCAAGTGGCCTCACTGATTGGTAGTGTCTCAGTTTGAATTTTGACCTTCTAGCCGGATAGGCCGCGACACCCTATTATGGGCTCATGGCAAATCCCCTACCGCCGGGCATCCCAGCTGAATTTTGGGACGATTACATCAAGCGGTATGAATCCGAGATCGATGATCTACGAAAGCAATTAGCGCCGCTTGAAAACGGCGAAATGCAGTTGCGAGCCAATGGACGTGACGTAAATCAGCACTGGATTAGCTTTTTGCGCCATACCATACAAAACTACCAATCCATCATAGAGGCCGTGAAAAGAGGCGAGCTGCGCTAATGCCACGAGGCCCCAAAGGCGAGAAGCGCCCCGCCGACGTGATCGGCAATGCTGTCCATGTCATGCGGATCGCTACCGGCGACGTCGAAAAAGATCAAGAAACGCGGCCTAAAACTGAAGCTTCCTCTTGGGCCACTGAAGCTGGTATAAAGGGCGGTAGGGCAAGGGCAGCATCACTTACCGACGATGAGCGAAAACGGATCGCGAGAAAAGCGGCAAAAGCGCGCTGGCGTAAAAAGCGCGACTCCTGACGCAAAATCCAAAGATCGCTTTGCGAGCGGTTACGACTTCCTGTTGCTGAATCAAGACCTCATGGATTCGACATTTCCTGAGGTCATGGGCACCGTAAATCTACATCAAGCGAACAAGAAGGTCGTGCTGATCCTAGTGACCTATGGTGGTCAGGCCAACGTTGCCTACCGGATCGCGCGTTTCCTTCAAACAGTTTACGAAGAGGTCGTCGCCTTCATTCCGGCGGAGTGCAAGAGCGCCGGTACTCTGATGGTGACAGCCGCCAGAACAGTCGTAATTAGTCCGTTTGGCGAATTTGGGCCGCTCGATGTCCAACTGCTACGCCGCGACGAGTTGGCCGGTCGCCGGTCGGGACTGACAACACGGTCTGCGCTCGAAGATTTAAAAACACACAGCTTCGAGCTGTTCGAACACTTCATGACCGAGATTATTACGAAGAGCGGCACCGCGGTCTCTTTTCGGTTGGCGGCTGAGATAGCGTCTCGTATGTCGTCACGCGTCATGTCCCGGATATACGAACAGATCAACCCTGATGCGCTCGGGCAAGACTACCGGGACCTCAACATTGCACTTAAGTACGGCGAGCGGCTGAATAGGGAGTATGGCAACCTCAAGAAGGGTGCGTTACATCGGCTCGTTTACGACTATCCCTCGCACGACTTCGTGATTGACCTCGAAGAGGCGCAAGAGATTTTTGAACGGGTGGAACTGCCAGCGCCGACCTTGGTTCGCATAATGACCGCACGGAGCCTCGAATGCTTGGTTCCGAAGACTGGAAGGCAAAAGCTTTGTGAAATGGTAACTAACAGCGGTCAAAAGATGTTGGTACAGAAGACTGGAAACGATGAGAAGGCAGCAAAGGCGAAAACCGATGAACACGCAGCAGTCCCGATCCAGCGAAACGGCGACGGACAGACTACTCCGGCGTGAAGCACTGCTGAACTATGGGCATATCTTTGCCGAGGCCCATCGCTCGTCGCAGGACGAGCATAGCGAACTCGTGTCGGTCACCAGCGCATCGCGCTCGCGCGCAGCAGTTCAAACTGAAAATGATGCTTGACAGCTAAGCATTAAGTTCATATTGTAGGGGCATGAACAAGTCGCCCCTAGAAACCCGCGTTCAAATCCTCTCGATGCTTTGCGAGGGGTCGTCCATGCGATCGATTTCGCGGGTTTGCGACGTTTCCATCAATACAGTCTCCAAACTGCTGGTTGATGCCGGCAAGGCTTGTGCGGCCTTCCATGACGCCAAAGTCCGAGGCGTGAAGGCTCGCCGCGTGCAGGTTGATGAAATTTGGTCATTCACCGCCGCGAAGCAAAAGAACGTCGCCAGAATGAAGGCCCCCGTTGAAGGTGCAGGGGATACGTGGACGTGGACCGCCCTCGATGCCGACTCTAAATTGATCGTTACATGGCTGGTTGGCGGCCGGGACAGTGACTACGCCATCGCTTTCATGGACGATCTGCGTGACCGGCTGGCGAACCGCGTTCAACTTACTAGCGACGGCCACAAGGCTTATTTGGAAGCCGTTGAAGGCGCGTTCGGCGGAGATGTCGATTACGCCATGCTGGTGAAGATGTACGGCGCGGCCTCGGATAGTGCGAAAGGACGTTACAGCCCGGCAGAATGCACCGGTATTCGTAAGACGCGCATCGAGGGAAACCCCGATCTAGCCCATGTGAGTACGTCATATGCCGAGCGCCAGAACCTCACCATGCGAATGCAAATGCGCCGGTTTACCCGGCTCACGAACGCGTTCTCCAAGAAATTCGAGAACCACATGCACATGGTCGCGCTCTATACCGTCTGGTACAACTACGTGAAACAGCACAAGAGCCTCAAAGGTCTTTCTCCAGCGATGGCGGCAGGGCTGAGCGATACGCTCTGGTCAACGACTGACTTGGCGGAAATGATTGACGCAACGCTGCCGAAGGCCGGCAAGCGCGGGCATTATAGGATAAGCTGAAGATGAGCGAACAAGTAAAACTCGGCCTCATTATTGCAGCGGCAATAATCTGTGCTGCCGCGATCCGCGAATACTTTTCTCCCTATCATAGTTGTCTGCGTGCCTATGCAGCCATAGGTGCGACAAATCAAAATCAGCCGGAGTTGGTCTGTGGGCGCCTCACAGGCGGCGGCAGATAGTTGGAAAATTCAAACTGAGACACTACCCACTGATTGACAGAGCATTGGATGAACGTGTTCATAGGGAAATCCATTTCAAAGTGGGCGCCATTCGATGCGCATGCTGGCGAGCGGCGCACAGAGCAAGATCATCGGTCGGCCGCCATGACGCGTGAAGTCCCGGAAACGGCGGACGCGGAACTGGGGCGGTTGCGCGAAAAATGTCGGCAACTTGAAGCGCGGAACGGCGCGCAAGCCTGGGAGCTCAATCTGCTGCGCGCCCGTTTTGCGCGCTACGAGGGGGCGCTGCGCGGTTCGCACGTTACCGTCTACACGCAAGACCGCGATTTGCGTTACACGTCGGTCAGCAATCCCATGCTCGGACGCGCCATCGACGAGATTTTAGGCGTCAGCGACGATGAGATTTTGCCGCCCGATGGCCGCGACGCCATTGTCACGCTTAAACGCGAAGCTTTGGCGAGCGGCCTGGCCAAACGCGCCGAGGTATCGCTCGCAGAGGGTGCAAACGGCGCGGCCTTGCGCTGGCATGATCTGCACATCGAGCCGCTGCGCAACGAAGCCGGCGATATTGTCGGGTTGACCTGCGCCTCCGTCGACGTCACGGAACGCAAGGAGCATGAAGCGCATTTGCGCCTGCTGATGCGTGAACTCACGCATCGCTCGAAAAATCTGCTGGCCGTCATCCAGGCGATGGCGCGCCAGACGGCGCGGCATGCCGGTTCGATCGACGGCTTTTTGACGCAGTTCGGCGCGCGGCTGCAGGCTCTGGCCGCCTCGCATGATCTGCTGATCCGGGAAAGCTGGCACGGCGCTTCGATCAATGAACTGATCCGCTCCCAGCTTGCGGCGTATATCGAGCGGGGTGTCGGGCAGGTTACGATCGAAGGGCCCGAACTCGCACTCAAACCGGAAGCGGCGCAAAATCTGGGGCTGGCGCTGCATGAGATGGTGGTCAACTCGGCCAAGTTCGGCTCGCTGTCGGTTCCCGACGGACGCGTTTCGGTGACATGGAACCAGCATCAAGACGGACAAGGTGTCGCGCTCGAATGGCGCGAACAATCCGGTCCGAAAGTAAAGCCGCGGCGCAAACGCGGATTCGGCAGTCTGGTTATCGAGCGAAATCTAGCGCGTTCCATTGACGCCAACGTAACCATGAATTTCGATCCGGCCGGATTGCATTGCTTGATCATCATTCCGGCAAGCCAAATCCTGTCGGCGCGCTGAAGCAGCCAGGAACCATTTTCGCGCTTCGCGGTTACCCAGCCGCAATCCACAACGGGTGCGAATTCGAACCGTGCCCGCGATGGTTGGGTTCGGCGGAGAATGGCGATGCGCGGCTTAGGCATATATGTTGCGGTCGGAATCCTGGTGGTGTTGGCGATGGATTTCGTCGCGCCGCCGGCGGGGCTTGGTCTTTACGTATCAGCCGGGCCCTTGGCCGCGCCTCAAATCGTCCAGCATGTCGACCGGAGCCATAAAGGCGACCGCCTGCCGGCGCCGACGATTGTCGGCAGGCGCCCGGAGCCAAAGCAGCATCGGCCGCTGTTGGTCGGATGCGATCCGGCTTACAGCCCGCTATCGGCCGCCGCGCACGCAAGTGTTCCGGCACGCTGTGTTTCGGAGATTTCGGTCGCGCCGCGGAATCTCGGCTGAAACGCTTCATCGCCAAAGGGCGATTAAAAACCGAACGAATCTCGCAAAATGGCGCCGGTTCGCAGCAGAAATGGCTTGCAGACGGGATTGCCTTGATGGAACTTTTGCCTGGTCCTGACGTTGATGCGACACAGAAATCCGAAAAGGGAGTTTGACATGCATAGGCCTGTAGGCGCGCTCGCTGTGCTGGCCCTCGTCGCGGCGGCGGCTTTACCGGTGCCGGCGATGGCGCAAGGGGTGCCCCACACCAAGGTTGGCACGCTGACCTGCGACATTTCGGGCGGCATCGGCCTCATCATCACGTCGCATAAGGCGGTGACCTGCATGTACACGCCGGCCGGACCGGGGCCGCGCGAGGTTTATCGCGGCTCGATCACGAAGTTCGGGCTTGATATCGGCGCTACGACCGGCGGCGAAATGGTTTGGGCGGTCAACGCGCCGACCGATCTGCGTTTTGGCGCGCTGGCAGGCAGCTACGCCGGCGCGAGCGGCGAAGCGACTGTCGGAGCCGGCGTCGGCGCCAATGTCTTGGTCGGCGGCTCCGATCGCACGGTGACCTTGCAGCCGGTATCGGTGCAGGGGCAGGCGGGCCTCAACTTGGCCGTCGGTGTTGCCGGAATGAATTTGGAGCCGGCACATTAATCGTTTCATTTTGACGACGCGCGGACGGCCGTCCTTGTCATGAGGGCGGCCGTCGGCGTTTAAGCGAGCCACCCGTAGCCCGGCGATCAATCCGGCTCGTTCGTTTCGCTGCTGTAGGGCTTGATGCTGTCGGCGACCGAGTCGGCGATGTGCTCTTTCGAGATCATGCCGATCACGTTGCTGCCGCGCGGCAGCCGCCCGCTGCCCTTGGTGACGATCGCCATGCTGGCGCGGCGGCGATACATGCGGTCGACCACGTCGAAAACGACATCGGAGGCGCGCGCGACGGTGAAGTTCTTCTGCGCGATGTCGCCGAGAGGCACGCCGGAGTAAGCGCCTTCAAGCCCTACGCGCAATTCGGTGTTGACGCGCAGGACGCCGATGATGCGGTCGTCGCGCGTGACCACGATGTGCTTGAACCCTCCGGCCGACGTCTGGCGCAGGAAGGCGGCGAAATCGGTTTCCGCTGGCAACACCAGGACGTCGCGGTCCATCACCTCCTCGGCGTGGCGCACGAGGAACATGTTGGCGTGCAGCGCCTTCGGGATGACGTGGCCGCGGCTGACGAGCTTCACGGTGTAGATGTTCTCACGCGACAGCAGCCGCCTGACGCCAATGGCGAGCGCAACCGCAACGATGATCGGCATGATGATATCGTAGTCGCGCGTCATCTCGAAGATCATGGTGACCGCGGTCATGGCCGCGCCGGTGCCGCCGCCCACCATGGCGGCCATGCCGATGATGGCGCACGTGACCGGATCGACGCCGTGAACGGGCCCGAGATAATCGATCAGGCCGCCGAAGGCTGCGCCCAGTGTCGCGCCCATGAACAGCGAGGGCGAAAAGATACCGCCAGAGGCGCCGGAGCCGAGGCTGACATTGGTCGCGAACAGCTTGGCGAAGAACAGGCCGAGCAGCAGGCCGATGCCGGCGAGGTTGTCTTGCAGGATGGCCTGGATCGTGGCGTATCCGACGCCCTGGACGAAATAATGCCCCTTATAGGTGAGCAGCGCGTACATCAGCGTGCCCACCATCAGCATGCCGACGGCGTGACGCAAATAGGGGTTCTTGATTTTCGGGAACAGGTCCTCGGCAAAGACCAGCCCGCGGATGAAGGCCGTGGCGGCAAGCCCGATCAGCGCGCCCAACAGCGCGAACAGCAACAGCGCCTGCACCGGCGGCTGCTCCGCATGCAAGGCGAGCGCCGATGGGACGACGAAGGCCGGTTGAAGTCCCAAGAAAATGCGGCCGACGAATGTGGCCGCGCCGGTTGCCAAGGCCACCGGCAGGAATGTTCGCGCACTCAGTTCGGGCAGCATCAATTCGATCGCAAACATCACGCCGCCGATGGGCGTATTGAAGGTGGCGGCGATGCCGGCGCCGGCGCCGGCGGCCACCAAGGTAATGCGTTGCCATGGCGCCATGCCGATCATCTGGCCGAACGAGGAGCCAAGCGTCGCGCCGATCTGAATAATCGGGCCTTCGCGACCGACGGCCGCTCCGGTGCCGATGGAGAACGCGGACGCCAGCGATTTGATCGCCGCAACGACCGGCCGGATATTGCCTTCCTTGTAGTAGATGGCGTCCAGCACCTCGGGCACGCCATGGCCGCGCGCTTCCGGCGCGAAATTATCCACGAGAAAAACGACAATCAGACCGCCGATCACCGGCACCAGAATGATGAAAGGCCCCCACGGGCTCGGCGGAGTGAATTGATTGGCGTCGAAGGTGATTGAGAAGTGGCCGAGGAACGCGACGTTATGGATGAGGGCGATCAGGGCGCGGAAGGCGACGGCGCCGACACCGGTGATCAGGCCGACGATGAGAGCCAGGATGGAGAGGCCCAGTAGACCAACGCGGCGAATTCTGAAGTCCATAGGTCGCATGAAAACCGCGCATCAATGCAATGGCCGACAGCGGCGAGGCACCCTCGGCGCACGCCTCGTCGTCCGCGTATCGGCTGAAGTGTCGAAAACCGCGAGATGATCCCGCGATTGGGACGGTGATGATGCAGGAATTACTCCACATCGACGCGCGGGGCAAGGGTGCCATTGCGCGCAGCCGACGCCGGTGAAAACCGGACCGTCAGCCGAACGTAAAGGCGTCGTGATAGGCGCCCTGCACCTGGCCACCGGGGACGGGGCCGCCGCCCGGCACGTGCACCATGTTGCCGATCACCGCACAGGTCGCGCCGTGCAGCCCGTGGCGCGGGATCGGCATTGGCGCGAGTTGTTCCCAAGTGTCGGTTTTCGGGTCGTAGCCCTCGTTGGTGCCGAACACCTTGCCGGTGGCCTCGCCGCCGAACACCACAATCTTGCCGCCGATATAGACGCATGACGGTCCGCTGCGCGGGGTGGGCAGCGGCGCGCGGAAGGACCAACCGTCGGTTTTCGGATCGTAGACGGCGTTCAATCCGGTATTGAAGTCGTAGGAGTCCATGCGGCCGGCGATGGCGTGGATTTTCCCGTCCACCACGGCGACGCCCATATGGTCGCGCTGTCCGACGAAAGGTTGCGTTCCGGTGGAGCCGCGCATGCCGCCGAGGAAAGTATATTTGTCGGTGGCCGGATCGTAAATCTCGTGCCATTCAACCGAACGCACATCGCGGCCGCCCAGCAGATGGATTTTTCCGTCGAGCACGATCGCCGAGATCGCCCCGCGCGGCCGCGCCAGGCCGGCGATCGGCGTCCACTGATCGGCCGTCGCGTCATAGACGAAACATTTTGAATGCGGGCAGCGGTTCTGCTCGATGAAACCGCCGAAGGTATAAATCCTGTCGCCAACGGAGCAGCCGGCGACATGATTGCAGGGAATTGGGAACGGCGCCTTGAGCGACCACGTGCCCGATCTGGAATCGAACACCTGATGGAAGTTCTGATCGACGCGATGCTTGGCGTATCCGGCGATGACGTGGATTTTACCCTGGCATTCGATCACGGCATGTTCGCCGGTCGGGATGGGCAGGCGGGGCTGTTCGACCCACTTGCCCGGATTGGCGGCCTTGGGCGCAACGCTCGTCATGTAGCGCTGCTTTTCGACCGTCTTTGGAATGTCGGTGACGGTCTTGTCGTTCAAACCCAGAAACAGCGGAAGATCTTCGGCCATGGCTAACCTCAACTCACATAATTTGGCACGGCGTCGCGCAGCAGCTTGCGCGTCAGCTCGACGCCTTCGCGCGCGACGTCGTAGGGCGAGCGCGCCCATTGCTCGGGGTTCGGCGCTTCGTAGGAGAGATAGCCCGTGTAGCCTTTTTCCGCCAACAGCCCGAGCACCTCGCGCCATTTGATGACGCCCTTGCCCGGCGGCAAGCGGTCGGTCGGGCGCCGCACGCCCGTCACCGGATCGGGCGACAGATCGCTGTACTGGAAACAGTAGATTTTGTCCGCCGGCAGATTTTCGAAGCCGCGGCCGCCAGCGCCACTGCGCGCGAAATGATAGGCGTCGATCAGATAACCGCAATTCGGCTTGTCGGCGCCGGTGATGAGTTCGCCGAGCACGGCGAGGCTGTTGAGCACGTCGTGCTGGGAATTGAATTCGATGGCGAGCTTCAATTTATATTCGGCGGCAATGTCGCCGCCTTGCTTGAGATATTGAATGGCCTGCGGGATGGGGCCGCTGATCTGACCCGGCGCGCTCATCAGCGTGTCGCAGCCAAGCGCGACCGCGTTCTCGCAGCTTTCACGGAATACCTTGAACAGGCGCTTGCTCTCGTCGCCGGTCGCAAAAAGCCAGCCATATTCGACGCCCAGCACGCCGACCGGAATGCCGCTCGCCTTGATCAGATCGAGCACCTGGGCGTTGCTCATACCCTCGTCAAAGCAGCGCTTGAAATCGGTGCGCCGCAGTTCGACCGCGTCGAAGCCCGCTTGCTTGGCCGCATCGAGCGCGGTCTTGAGCGGCGTGGTGTCGATCGTCCAAAGGTGCAGCGCCAGCCGCCCGAATTTTTGCGTCATGCTGTTTTTTCCGGTCGGCTTTATTTGCCGTTATATTGCAGGATATAAAGTCCCGCATTGGTGTCGGTCATGAAAATCAGCCCGTCTTTGTCGACGAAAACGTCGCAGGACTGGATGACTTTGGCGGGGTTTGGCCGCTGATCGACGATTTTCTCCGGCGGCCCTGGCACGAAATAGCCAAGTTCCCTGGGCTCGAAGGCGTTGCGGATGTCGTACGCGCGCAAACCGGCGTTGTGATAGGTGACGAAAACCGTGTCTTCGCTCTGCCACGAGCCGGGGCGGTTCTCGTGCAGATTGTGGGGCCCGAATTTCGCGCCCTTCTTGCAGAAGTCTTCCTCCGTCGGCGTCGGCAGCGTGGCGATCGAAACGGGATTCGTCGGCTCGCGCACGTCGATCACCCACGTATAGGCCAGTCCGTTGGCGCAATTCGCCGATGTCGCCTCGTCGGCCAGCACCAGCAGCTTGCGGCCGGGCAGCGGGAGGGGCGTATGCGCGCCGCCGCCAAAGGGCGGCGAGAAGTTGCGGTGGCTGAGCAGTTTCGGATTGGGCGGATCGCTCAGATCGTGGATGGTGAAACCGCCGTCGCGCCATGCGGCATAGCCGATATTTCCCGCGGTGATGAGATGATGCAGTGCGGTCCGTTTGCCGAATGAGGCGGGCGGAGTTTCGCCGGCGCCGCGGTTCATGCCCGGCAGCCACCACTTTCCGGCGAGCGTCATCTTTGCCGGGTTGGACACATCGACGATTGCCAGGATGTGGTCGATGAAGCCACCGAAATGCACCGAGACATAGGCGTACTTGCCGCCGACCCACCAGATGCGATGGGCGCCCAGTCCGGACGTATTGAGAAAGCCGATCTCGCGCGGGTTCGTCGGATCGGACACATCGAAGGCGCGCACGCCGGCGGAGTAGGGCTGGTCGGTCTGCACGGAATCGACCAGCGACTTGGCGTAGTAATCGATCTGGCTGGCATATTGCTGCATGGCCCAGATATTCGGGCCGTTCACGGCAAGCAGAACGTCGCCGTGAATCTGCAGATGATGCGAGCGGGTGTTTTTCGGAGCCGCGACGTATTTGACCGTCTTCGGATTCTTCGGGTCGCGCACGTCGATAACCGAAAATCCATCGGCGAACATGTGGCCGACGAAGGCGTGGCCCTTATGGATGATGACCTGCACGCCGTCGAGGCGTCCGCCCTGGTCGCAGCGCGACACGAAGTCGATGTTTTTGGCGGTGGCGCCTGAATCGGAATTAGCCATCTCAGTGAGACTCCAAAAGGTCTGTCTGAATGACCGGAGCCCGGCCCGGCATTGTGCCGAACCGGGCTCCGGAGTTCTCGTTAAACGCGATCAGCCGGTCGGCGGGGCAATTTCGTCGAGACCCCGCTGCTTTGCCTCCGGTCCCAACTGGGTGACGGCAACCGCCGCGATGATCAGAACGGCGGCAATGCAGGCGAACACCGCCGTCAGTCCCCAGCCCTTCTGGATCCACGGGATGGCAATGATGATGCCTGCGGTCGAGAGCCGGCCGACGCCCGCGGCCCAACCGAAGCCCGATGCGCGCGCGTTGGTGGGGAATACCTCGGACGCGAAGATCTGCATCGAGTTGCCCGACACCTGGATGAAGAACACCATGATGAAGCCGGCGATCAGCAACTGGGTGTTGCTTCCGGCATTGGCGAACACGATAGCCATGATGCCGGCGCCGATGAACGCGCAGACCGACGTGATCTTGCGTCCGAATTTATCGAGCGCGTACATCATGAACAGACTGGCGCACGGCACCGCCAGATTCATGCCCAAGATAAACTCAAGCGACTTGGTGATGGTGAAGCCCTTGTCGTGCATGATGTTGGGCAGCCATGCACCGAGCCCGATGGCGACACCGAAGAAGGCCGAGAAGCAGATCATGCCGGCGATAACGCGCTTCGGGAACATGGTGAAGACGAGAACGAACGGATCCGACTTTGTATCGCTCGCCGCGTCGGTGGTGAGCTGTTCTTTCGGGCCGGGGATGCCCATTTTCGCCAGCACATCGAGGGCTTCCTTGCCGCGGCCATGCGTCGCCAGATAGCGCGGTGATTCAGGCAGTACGAAACGCAGCACCCAGACAATCAGCGAACCGATGCCGATCGCGATCCACACTCCGCGCCAACCGAGCGTATCGCGGAAGGCCAGGGTAAAGAGCGTTGCGATCGGCCACACGCAGGCGCCGCCGATGAAGTGCACGAGCGCCAGGATGCGGCCGCGAATGAGCTTGGGCGAGTATTCGCCGGCATAGGCGAATGCCAGCGGCTGTTCGCCGCCAAGGCCGAGGCCCGCGATGAAGCGCGCCGCCACCAGCAGCCAGACCGTCGGCGCCAGCGCGCCGAGGATGGTGAACACGCCGAACACCAGCAGGTTGAACTGATAGACCGTTTTGCGGCCCCAGCGATCGCTGAATTCGCCCTGACCGATACCCCCGAGGAACATGCCGAAGACCGTCGCGCTGCCGATCCATGCGGCTTCGGCACCGGTCGCGAACTTGGTTGCGATCATGTCCGGGATCAGCGAGCCCAGGACGATCAGGTCGATGACGTCGAAAAAGTAACCGGCCGCGATCAGCGCGACGATCTTGATATGGAGTGGCGATATTTTCGCGTCGTCCAGTGATTTGCCAACAAAGGCTTCGATTGTTTGAGCCACTGCGTTCTCCCCTAATCCCCGATATTGGTTGTGCGGTTGTTGAGCGCCCGCAGCAGGCAGGATGATCCACAATCGCCATGTTGCCTAGCCCCCTCTCTTTAGGAGAGGCCAAGGGCGAAGCGATTTCGGATTGTGAAAATGCGCGAATTTGAATGCAACCGCTGACGCGAAAGGCGCGCTCTGCTTATTCTATTTTGACGTTGGCGAGGTATTTCGCGGCTCCCTCGAATTCGCGCGCGAGCCTCAGGCGAACGTCGGATTGTTTTATATTCTTAAAATCGATGCAGGCCTCCCATAATTTCCAGGCTTCCGGGACGCCGAGATCGAGCAGGCTGGAATAATAGGCTCCGCGCCCATAATCGTAAGATTCAATTGTCGATGTTGCTTCCGCGCTGCCGATGTGCCGCTTGTGATGATGAACGACCTTGAAAAAGGGAAGCTGAGCGCCAACGAAGCCAGCCAGCGACGCACGCGCCGCCATTTCAATGTCCTCGCACGCGAACGGCGTGCCGGATCCCATCTTGTCGTTAAAGGGCCCGATCTTTTCAAATATCGATCGGTGAAAAAACATGTTGGCGCCCTGGACCCATCCGGCGCCTATCAATGTCTTCGGCTTTATCAATTTGATTTCATGAACCGCAAGACTGGCGACCAGCGGGTGATGAAGTTCGTCATAGGGAACGATGGGACCCGATCCGTAACGAATGTCTCTCGTATCGGTCTTGGAATTTGACGTGAAAGACGCAAAGCCGAAAAACTCCGTAAAGAACGATTTATCGACATAGCAATCGTCATCGGTAAACAGCAGCCATTCCCCTTTGGCGGCCGCCAGGCCGAAATTTCTCGCCAGACCCAAACCGGCTTTTTCGCAAAGGACGCTCGATACCTTCACGGGCGATTTGCCGGCGAAAGTCTTTATGACCTCGTTTGTCGAATCCTTTGAGCCGTTGTCGACCAGGATGATTTCAAGATCGCAGGACGGAATTGATGCCGCTGCAATTTCATCGAGGCATCGCTGTAACTGGGAGGCTCGATCTTTCGTGCAGATGATTAGCGACATAAACATGGGCTTAAGCCGTCAAGCCAGCGCTCCAGGACGAATCGCGAGCGCGAATCGTACGGCGAATAGTACGTGCGCGCGCAGCGCTATCAAACCGCTCGCTGAGACGATGCCGGCAAGGGGCATTAGCAGTCTGGACGACTCAGGCAGACCGATTTACCTAGGAATCAGGGCCCAGCCGATATGCCAGCATCGCTCCAGCAAAAAGTCAGTCCGCTCAACGTCCCGCAAACGCTGGCGCGGGCGCTGGAATGGCATCGGCAAGGCCGCCTTGACGAAGCGGCCGGACTTTATGCGTCAATCCTGACGGTCAGGCCGGATCATTTTGACGCGTTGCATATGCTGGGTGTGATCAAGCTTGAGCGCGGTCAGTTGGCCGACGCGCTGCAGTTGATTGCCGGCGCCATGCGGCTGAAGGCGCCATCGCCCCAGATCCTGCTCAATCATGGGCTGGTGCTCAATGCGCTCAATCGCCACCAGGATGCGCTGGACAGTTTCGACCGTGCGATCAAGCTGAAATCGAAATATTCGGACGCTCATATCAATCGGGCCGCCGTGCTGGCCGTTCTGGGCCGTGACGAAGAAGCTTTGCAGAGCTGCCGCAAGGCGCTGGCTCTCGCCCCGAACAGCCCCGAGGCGCATTACAATCTCGGTAATTCGCTTCGACGGCTCAATCGCGATGGCGAGGCGCTCACGAGTTTCGACCGCGCATTGGCGCTGCGGCCCGGCTATGTCAACGCGCACAACAATCGCGGCATGGCGCTCCAGGAGATGAAGCGTTTTGACGAGGCGGTGATCAGCTACGATCGCGCTCTCGCTTTGCAGCCGAACAATGCCGATGCGTACAATAATCGGGGCAATGCCATGACCGCGTTGGGTCGATTTGACGAAGCGCTGGCGAGCTACGATCGCGCCTTGGGGCAGGGGGACGATGCGCAGGTGCATTACAATCGGGGCAACGCGCTGCATCAGTTGAAACGATATGACGAGGCGGTCGTGAGCTACGATCGCGCGCTCGCTCTGCGAGCCGACCATGTCGAGGCGCACAACAATCGCGGCAGCAGCTTGCAGGAATTGGGCCGCTATGACGATGCGCTGGCGAGCTGCGACCGGGCTCTATCGATGCGGCCGGACGACGCCAAGGCGCACAACAGCCGCGGCAACATTTTGCAGACATTGGAGAGATATGACGAGGCTTTGGCGAGCTACGACAGGGCGCTGACGTTGCGGCCGAACGATACGAACGCGCTGAACAATCGTGGCGGCGTCCTGCAAAAGCTCGATCGGTTTGACGAGGCGATGGAGAGCTACGATCGCGCGCTCGCCGCGCAGCGTTCGGAGGCTGCGGACGGCGGTGGGGGCAATTAGAGGCCTCGCTGCTGGGCCCTTTGGGCCGTCATTGACGAAAAAAGTATTCCAAACGCTTGCAGTTCTTTATCCGGCGACGACACCATATCGGCATGGGCGGCGAGGTTTTGCTCGGATAAGCCGCCTTTGATCGATTCCACCGCAGATGTGCAGCTCGCCAGATTGCGTTCGAGCCAAATCATTTTCCGAAACATATTCCATGTCAGTTCGTCTCGATTGGCGCCCGGCAATTTAACTTGCGAGATGTCGGAAAAATCGGAGAGCGAGGTTACAAACGGAAACAATGAATACCCTTTGAGCGCGGATATGTGGATCAAGCTCCTTAAATACAGATCATAAGGGATGTTGAGTTCGGTCGCGTAGTTGAGCTGGTCGAATAATTTCTGTTTTGACTTTGCGTTGACGATGTAGGCCGTCGACCCGTTAAAATTGGTTTTGGACAGTTTCATGAAGGCCACTTCGATCTTCTTCGCCGTCAGTTCCCTGCGAAATTTCAGCAGATCCATCATCGTCGTGAGGTGCGGTATGCAGACGTCGGTAAACAGAATATCCCAATCGAGATTGCGGTTCTGGGCGAGGATCCCGTCAATCAAATTGCATGTGCGAACGCCGAACGATGCGTCGTCTTCGAGGATGAAAATGGATTTATCGTGCGCCAGATTCGATTCAATGATGACTTTATGACTTAAGAAGCAGCCCTTTTCCGCCGGGTTGCATTCTCCGGCGACATTATTATTTTTGACGGTGTCGGTGTCGATTGCCGCAAACCGGGACAACGTCCAGTTCGGCGTCTTGCGCGCTTCGAAATTGCTTTCGAATTTCAACCGCCGTTCAGTGGCGGAATTCAAATTGATGTAGATGCAATCCATCCGGATGTTCCGTCATTCGCGCGCGATGCCGTCGAATCGTCTGGTGCCGAGTCTATAATTTATTGGCGCCGGGTTTAAACCCGTGCGCTCTGGCCGCAGTGCATTGATTTGAAACGGGAAAGCGTGGCTGGGGGACTAGGATTCGAACCTAGATAGCCAGAGTCAGAGTCTGGAGTCCTACCGTTGGACGATCCCCCAGCAGTGCCGGTCTGGAAACGTGGCCGCTTGTGGCCGCCGCCGGATGCGCCGGAGGGCCCTCACATGGGGCAATTCGGCCGATTTGACAAGTCCGTGAGGCGTTCGGCCGGGTTTCAGCGCGCGTGCTTCGGCCGTGTCACCACCGTCACCACCGCGACCAGGCTGAGGGCCGCCACACACACGAACACGAGGCGCGGGGTCCCGTGGTCCATGATCGCGCCGAATATCAGCGGAGAGACAATGCCGCCGATGTTGAAACCGGTGGTCACGAAGCCGAACACCTTGCCGAACGAGCCGGGCGGAGTGACCTCGCGCACGATCATGTCGCGCGAGGGCATGATGACGCCGAAGAAAAAGCCTGAAACCGTCATGGCCGCAATCAAGGGGAGCGTGCCGAGGTCGACATGGGCGATCAAAGCGGTCGTCAGCGCAATGGCGACCAGCCCGAGCGCCGCGACCGTGCCGTGGCGCGTGGTACGTCCGACGATCAGGCCGCCGATCAGCACGCCGCCCGCCGCGAGCAGCAGATGACACGACAGCGCCAGATTGGCGGTCGTGACCGGCGTTCCGTAAAGCGCGCCGAGCGCGACCACCGAATAATTGTACATGCCGCCGCTCATCATCGCGAGCAGCACGAAGAACATCATGTTGAGCAGGATCGGCGCCGACAACAACAGACGCCAACCGGCGGCTTTTTGCGCGCTCGCGCGCGGCGGTGCCGGTGCATGGGCCGGCGTTTCCCCATTGTCGCGCACCAAGACCAGAAGCGCTGCGACCGCGAACCCAAGACAGCCGGCGCCGATGAAGGCGCCGCGCCAACCCCAGACGCTCTGCATCATCAGTAGGCTCGCGGGCGCGACCGCCGAGCCAAGCATGCCGGCGAAAGTGTGCACCGAAAATGCCTGTCCGATGCGGTCGGAGGGAACATGATGCGACAGCAACGCGTAGTCGGCCGGGTGATAGACCGTGTTGCCGACGCCCGCGAGCGCGAACATCGCCACCAGCATCCAAAACGAATGAATGACGCCTGCAATCGTGAAAGCGCCGGCGCCGATCATCAGGCCGGCGATCAGCAAAATGCGCGCGCCGAGCCGGTCCACCAGGAAACCGGCCGGCGTTTGCAGCGCCGCCGATACGACATTGAAAGCAGCGAGCGCCAGCCCGATCTCGGTGTAGCTCACGCCATAGTCGGCGCGCACGAAAGGCAGCAGTGGCGCGAGCAGCAGGATGTAATAATGCGAGACGAAATGCGCGGCGCTGACCGTCCCGACGACGCGGACATGGGGCGCGGGCTTCACGCCCAGGATGTCGGTCGCCTCGCTCATCGAATGTAATCCGGCAGGGATACGTTCAGGAACTGTGTTTGGCTTTGGCGCTTTCGATCGCCTGCCAGATGCGCGATGGCGTCATCGGCATTTCCAGGTGGCGGATGCCGTAATCCGACAACGCGTCGATCACTGCATTGGCCACCGCCGGCAAGCCGCCGGACGCGCCGGCTTCGCCACAGCCCTTGGCGCCGACCGGATTGCTCTTGGTCGGAACGGGACGATTGCCCACGTCGATCATCGGCGCGTCGTGCGCGCGCGGCATCGCGTAATCCATGAATGAACCGGTGACCAACTGGCCGTCGGCGTCATAGACCGCGCCCTCGAGCAGCACCTGTCCGAGGCCCTGGATGGCGCCGCCCTGCACCTGCCCTTCGACCAGCATCGGATTGACCACGGTGCCAAAGTCATTGACGGCGGTGTATTTCACGGCGCGCGTCAGCCCGGTATCGGGATCGACCTCGACCTCCACGACATGAATGCCGTTGGGGAACGTCCCCGGCACCGGCTCGGTCACGTGCGTCACGTCGAGCGTCGCAGGCTTGCCGTCGGGCAGGTTGACGCCGCCGCGCACGCGCTCGGCGAGCTCCATGATTGCGATCGAGCGGTCGGTGCCGGCAATGGTAAAGCGGCCGCTCTTGAACTCGATGTCGCCGGCGGAGGCTTCCAGAACTTGCGCCGCGATCTGCTTGCCTTGCTCGACGACTTTGGCAGAGGCCTCTATGATCGCCGTGCCGCTCAGCATCGCCGAGCGCGAGCCGCCGGTGCCGCCACCGGCCACGAGTTGGTCGCTGTCGCCTTGCATCAGGCGAATGCGCTCGAACGGCACGCCGAGCTTCTCGACCAGCACCTGCGCGAAGGCGGACGCGTGACCCTGGCCGTAATCGAGCGTGCCGGTCACGATCGTCACGGTGCCGTCGGCGTTAAAACGGATGCCGCCCATTTCCTGCGTCATCGACGCGGTGGTTTCGACAAAGCAACCGATGCCCAGCCCGCGCAATTTCCCATCGCGCTTGCTCTCGCGCTTGCGCTGCTTGAAGCCCTTGACGTCGGCGCGTTCCAGCGTCTCCTTGAACAGGCCGGGAAAATCGCCGCAGTCGTAGGTCGTGCCGGCCGAGGTTGCGAACGGCATCTCGCGCGCCTTGACGAAATTGCGCTTGCGCAGCTCGAAGCGGTCGATGCCGAGTTCAGCCGCGGCGTAATCCATGGTGCGCTCGATGCTCAGCGCGCCCTCCGGGCGGCCGGCGCCGCGATAGGCCGACACGATCGTCGTATTGGTGAACACGCACTGTGTCGCCACTTCCAGCAGCGGCGTGCGGTACATGCTGATGATGTTCTTGGTCACGTTCATGGTTGGCAGCAGCGGCGCGAAATTCGCGCAATAACCGCCGAGATTGCCGTAACCGGTGAGGCGTATGGCCTGGATCAGCGCGTCCTTGTCGAAGGCGATCTCCACCGTCATGTCGTAGTCGCGGCCATGGTGGTCCGACACGAAGCTGCCGGAACGCTCGTCGGTCCATTTCACCGGACGGCCGAGCGCGCGGGCGGCGTGCAGGATGCAAACGTATTCCGGATAGGCCGTGGCCTTCATGCCGAACGAGCCGCCGACATTGCCGGTGAGCACGCGCACTTTTTCGGCCGGCGCGTTGAGGATGTCGCGCAACTGGGTCTTGAGGCCGAACACGCCCTGGCTGCAGGAATGCAGCGTCCACCTTTCGCTGTCGCGCTCGTATTCGCCGATGGCCGAGCGTGGCTCCATCGCGGCGACCACCAGGCGCTGATTGACCAGCGGCAGCTTCACGACGTGCGCGGCGCCTGCAAAAGCCTCCGCGACCTTCGCGGCGTCGCCGTGGTGATAATCGAGCGCGATGTTGCCCGGGATTTCATCGTAGAGCAGCGGCGCGCCCGGCTGCGCCGCGTCGCGGGCGTTCACGACGGCCGGCAACGGATCGATGTGGAGCGCGACCGTTTCGGCCGCGTCCTTGGCTTGCGCGATTGTCTCTGCCACGACGCAGGCAACCGGATCGCCGACGAAGCGCACCTTGTCGGTCGCGAGAGCCGGCCGCGGCCTGTATTTGATCGGCGAGCCGTCGCGGCTCTTGAGCGGCAGCAGGCATTTCAACCCGCCATAGTCCTTCAGGTCCTCGCCGGTGATGACCGCGAGCACGCCGGGCATGGTTTTGGCGGCAGCGGTATCGATGGAGCGGATGACGCCGTGCGGTTCGCTGCTGCGCACCATCACCGCGTAAGCCTGGCCGGGACGGCTGATGTCGTCGGTGTAGCG
Source organism: Pseudolabrys sp. (assembly GCA_036268675.1). GTDB lineage: Bacteria > Pseudomonadota > Alphaproteobacteria > Rhizobiales > Xanthobacteraceae > Pseudolabrys. The sequence continues at coordinate 4,353 of DATATS010000066.1, read as the reverse complement.
GCCTTCGCCGCGCACGAGGACCGGATCTTCGCTGCGCCGCACCGGCTGGCCGATGCCGAATTTCGCCTGCGAAAGAGCAGCTTCAGTCGTTCTGTCGTCCATGCCGTGCCTTAATATCTTTCAGAGGTGATAAATGCGGCGGGAAGCCTGAAATAGAGCAGCCTAGCCGTTTCCACAAGAACGCCCTTCGCGGGCGAGGGTTGCGTGAGCCATGGGCGCTGTTAGACTTTTCGCGATCTTGGAACACAGGCTGCTACGGCGGTGCGCCCGCAGGCGCGCCAGGGGCGGCAGGAAGGCTTCGATATGAGCGGCGAGGCCGGGGATAGCCCGGGCCTCGACCCCGCTGTTGATCGGGCGCCGCCAGCGCGGTCCCGATGGGGTCGGCGGTCGCCTGGACGGCTCGACGGAGGCGTGGGCGCCGACCGCGGCGGTCCCACTTATGCCGCGCTCGATCTCGGCACCAATAACTGCCGCCTGCTGGTGGCGCGTCCCGCCGGCAATGGCTTCCGGGTGGTGGACGCATTTTCCCGGATTATCCGGCTCGGCGAAGGCGTCTCGCTTTCCGGCCGCATCAGCGAGGCCGCGATCGAGCGCGCCGTCACTGCACTGTCCATCTGCCGCAACAAGATGAAGAACAAAGGCGTCACCCGCGCCCGCCTGATCGCGACGGAAGCCTGCCGCATGGCGCAAAACGGCGAGGAATTTCGTGCCCGCGTCGCAGAGAAAGTCGGCCTCGACCTCGAAGTGATCGACCGCGAGACCGAAGCAGCCCTCGCGGCCACAGGCTGCACGCCACTCTTCGACCCGCAAGCCGAGGGCGTGGTGCTGTTCGATATTGGCGGCGGCTCATCCGAATTGGTCCGGCTCAACCCCTCGCAGAAGACCGGCGGCGGGCCGCCGCTGCCGCAGATCCGTGGTTGGGTCTCGCTGCCGCACGGCGTGGTGACGCTGGCCGAACGCCACGGCGGCTACACCGTGACCCCCGATATCTACGAGGCCATGGTGCTGGAGGTCGCGGCGCTGATCGCGCCGTTCGCAGCCCAGCATGGCGGCGACGACCTGCGCGGCGTGCACATGCTGGGCACGTCCGGCACGGTGACCACGATTGCCGGCGTGCATCTCGACCTCAGGCGCTACGAACGCAATCGGGTGGACGGTTGCTGGATGGATGCCCAGCAGATCGGCGCTGTCGTCGAGAAACTGCTGGCGATGAGCTACGAGGAGCGCGTGGCAAGCCCCTGCATTGGCGCCGAGCGCGCAGACCTGGTGCTGGCGGGATGCGCCATCCTGGAAGCAATCCGCCGCGCCTTTCCGTGTCCGCGCCTGCGCGTGGCCGACCGGGGCCTGCGCGAAGGCATGCTCGTGCAGATGATGCGTGACGATGGCGCCTGGGGCTGCAGCGATCGGGCGGCGGTATCGTAATGGCGCGGGGAAAAAGCGGAGCGCCGCGCGCCTTGAAGGTCCGCGTCAAGGATGCCCGCAAGTCGGTGTCGTCGCGGCGCTGGCTCGCGCGCCAGCTCAACGATCCTTATGTGGCGCGTGCCAGGCGTGAGGGCTTTCGTTCGCGCTCGGCATTCAAACTCACCGAAATTGACGACAAGGCGCGTTTTCTCAGGAAAGGCGCGCGCGTCATCGATCTTGGCGCGGCACCTGGCGGCTGGAGCCAGGTGGCGGCCAAACGCATCGGAGAGGATGGCCGTATCGTTGCAATCGACGTGCTGGCGATGGATGGGATCCCCGGTGTCGAATTCATCCAGCTCGATTTTCTCGATTCCAGTGCGCCGGACAAGCTCAAGACCATGCTCGGAGCGCGCGCCGACGTTGTGCTCTCCGACATGGCCGCCAATGCGACGGGGCACGCGCGCACCGATCACTTGAAGATCATGGCGCTGGTCGAAGCGGCGGCAGAGTTTGCGCGCGAAGTGCTCGCGCCCGGCGGCGCGTTCCTCGCCAAGGTCTTGCAAGGCGGCACGGAAGCCGCGCTGCTCGCTGCGCTCAAGCGCGACTACAAAACCGTGAAACATGTGAAGCCGGCCGCGAGCCGCGCCGACTCCGCCGAGCTTTATCTGCTGGCGAGCGGATTTCGCGGTTAGCGCGAAAGCCTAGCGGCGGTCGTTCCAGATGTCGGTAAAGCGGGTTTCGTGCGAGCCTGCGCGATAGTAGCGTACGCGCGGCGGCGCGTCCGCGATTTTGCGTTTCACTTCCTTTTTATGCGAGGCAATCTTCGTCCGCTCTTTATGCTTCTCTTGATGCTTCTGGGCGTCGCGTTGGTGACGATTGCCGTGCTCGGCTGTTTTGCGGTCGTTGCGGCTGTGCGACAGCTTGCCGTCCTTTGTCAGGCGAGCGGTCTTTTTGTCGTGCGGTTTCTTGTCGTGCGGTTTCTTGTCGTGAAGTGTCTTGTCATTATTCGGCGCAGCCTTCTCGACGTTGGCGATCTTTTTTGTCGATTTAAGTTCGACTGCGTCGCGCCTGGGTTTCGGCGCGCTGCCCGTTTTGTCGTCGTCGTCCACGGCCGCAACCTCTGCCTCCTTGGCCGGTTCGACCGTTTGCCTGGCGGCCGGCATTGGTTTCTCTTCACCTGCGGCCACATGAGGCTTGTGTCTGCGTTCGTCGGCCATGGCGCGCGCCAGCGCCTTGCGCGCATCGTTCATGTGCCGGTCATGCGCCAGCGCCAGTTTATAATCGGCGATAGCCATGGCGCGCTGATCGTCGTGTTCGCGCGCAAGCCCGCGCTGGTAATAGGCTTGCGCATTTTTGGGATCGAGATGAATGGCGCGATCGAGGTCGTCGACGGCCTTGGCGTAGCTCCTGGTTTCGATCAGCGCGCTGGCGCGCGCGCGCAACAGTCCGAGATTACTGGGATCGTGCTTGAGCGCGGCGTCATAATCGGCGATGGAGCCGGCGACATCGCCCTTGGCGTGTTTGATTTCGGCGCGCGCGGTGAGGCCGGCGACATTGTCGGGCTGGCGCGTGAGGCCCTCGTTCAAATCGGTCAGCGCCTGATTGGTTTCGCTCTTGGCCTTGCGCATGGCGGCGCGCTGGAAATAGACGTCGGCCGGACGCGGATCGCGCTGGATCGCCTGGTCGATGTCGCTCATTGCCTTGGCATTGTCGCCGCGGGCTTTCTCGATCAGGGCGCGCGCGCGGTACGGCGCCGGACTGATGCTGCCGAGTTCAATGGAGCGGTTGAGGTCGGCAAGCGCCCGGTTGCCGTCGTTCCTGGCGAGATAGACTTGCGCACGCTCGCCATAGGCCAGCGCATTCTTGCCGTTCGCTTTGATGGCCTTGTCTAAATCGGCGAGTGCGCGGTCATAATCCTTGTGGCGGGCAAAGGCGGCGCCGCGCAGCGCAAACGCCGCCGCATCGTTCGGATCGAGCTTGAGCATGGCTTCGGCGTCGTGGATCACACCCGAGATATCACCATCGTCGAGGCGCAGCTCGCCGCGTACCTTGAGCAGATCGGTGGTCCAGGTGAATTTGAGCGCGCGGCTGATGTCGGCCATGGCGCGCTTGCGCTCGCCCTTTGCCGCATAGGCCTCGGCGCGCAATTTGTAAGTTGCCGGCTGGCCTTGGTCGGCCGCAATCGCCTTGTCATAGTCGGCAAGCGCTTTGTCGAGGTTGTTTTTCTTGCGCCAGAGCCCGGCCTGCGCGACCCAGGCCGGGACACGCTTGGGATCGAGCTTTGCTGCTTCCGCGTAATCATTCATCGCGCGGTCCATGTCGCCCGCGCCTTGGTGCGCCTGCGCGCGCAACATGTAGTTGTCGGCGTCGGGCTGCAGGCTGACCGCGCGGTCGAAATCGGCGAGCGCGCGTGCGTAGTCATGTTGGCGCAAATAGATCTGCCCGCGGCCGCTATAGGCGGTGGAGCGTTTGCTGCTCAGGCTGATGGCCTTCTGATAGTCCTCAAGCGCGCCTTCGGTGTAACCGAGGTCGCGTCGCACGGCGGCGCGATTCACATAGGGCGACGGCGAATTGGGGTCGAGCCTGATGGTGGCGTCGTAGTCGGCGATCGCCTGGCCGAAATTGCCGCGGGCATACCAGGCATTGCCGCGGTTCTGGTAGGCGGGCGCGAAGTCGGGCGCGAGCGTCACCGCCTGATTGAGATCGGCGATGGCGTGCGGGATGTCACCGCGATCGAGGTAGGCCAGTCCGCGCAGCGCATAAGCCACGCCTTCGGGCTTGCCGTGCAGGCGACCCGTTTTGAGCACACCCGTGCAGGCGGCGATGCGTTGGTCGGCAAGGTCTTCGGTTTGCGTCGCGCACATGCGCGCCATCAGGACTTGAGCGGTTACGCGCGTCGGCAACGCCGCGGCGAGGGCGGCGAGCACAAAGCCTGCAAACATCCAGGCGGAC
>DATATS010000065.1:0-3081 GCA_036268675.1 Pseudolabrys sp. | reverse complement strand
TTATCAGATCGTCATTCCCGATTTCGGGACCGTGCAGGGCGCGTTCCAGCTCACCAGTCTCGAGTTCGCCGGCGAGCACAACGGCGAGCTCACTTATGACGTCGCGATGGAATCGGCCGGCGAAGTGACGTTTACGGCGATCTGACCATGCCCAACCGTCACCGCGGCGAAATCGAATCCGAGATCGGCGGCGTCAAACGACGGCTTGTGCTCACGCTTGGCGCGCTGGCCGAGCTTGAAGACGCCTTCGGCGCCGACGATCTCGTGGCGCTCACCGAGCGCTTCGCGACCGGCCGCATGAAGGCGCGCGACCTGACGCGCATCATCGGCGCAGGGTTACGCGGCGCGGGTGAAACAGTGAGCGATGACGAGGTTGCCGCCATGCACGTCGATGGCGGCGTGCAGGCTTACGTTTGCATCGCAGCGGATCTGATCCAGGCGACGTTCGGGGACTAAAGCGTGCAGCCATTTCCCTGGCGGCAGGCCATCGGCTTCGGGCTCGGCGTGCTGCGGCTTTCGCCCGATGAGTTCTGGCGCATGACGCCGCGCGAGCTGGCGTTCGCCATCGAAGGGCTAAGCGGGCGTGGTGCGCCGCTCGATCGCGCAAGCCTCGCGCAACTGATGAAAAGGTTTCCCGATGAGCTTCATCGACAGCGGCCCGGCGAGCGCCGGTAACGACCTCAGCACGACGCTCGACGGCGTGCAGACGCGCACCAATAGTCTCGCCGTGAGCACCAACGGTTTTGCCAGCGCCATGACCAGGGCGTTTACGCAGGCGACCGCGGGCGGCAAGCAGTTCGACGATGTGCTCAAGTCGCTGGCGCTGCGCATCTCCAGTTTGGCCGTCACCCAGGCGTTCAAGCCAATTGCGTCGGGCATCGTCGGCGGCGCCGGAAGTCTGTTCAATGGACTGTTCAGTGGGGCTGCGGGAAGCGCCGCGCCTTCGCTCACGGCACGGCTCGGCGCTGTCAAACCCTTTGCCTCCGGCGGCGTGATCGGCGCGCCGACTTATTTTCCGCTGTCACCCGGGGGCCTCGGGCTTGCGGGCGAGGCCGGCCCCGAGGCGATCATGCCGCTGACGCGCGGCAGCGACGGCCGGCTCGGCGTCGCCATGAGCGGGGCAGGGCAGGGCGCCAACATCACCGTGCAGATCGCGACGCCCGATCCGGGCGGCTTCCGCCGCTCGGAAGCCTACCTCACCGGACAAATCGCTCGCGCGGTCGCGCGCGGCCAACGCAGTCTTTGACATGACAGCATTCCACGAAGTCCTGTTTCCGCTCGACGTCGCGCTCAAAAGCGCCGGCGGACCGGAGCGGCGCACCGACGTGGTCGTGCTCGGCTCCGGCCGCGAGGAGCGCAACGCGCGCTGGGCGCATTCGCGCCGCCGCTATGACGCAGGCTATGGCGTGAAGACTTTCGATGCGCTGTCGCAGGTGGTTGCATTTTTCGAGGAGCGGCGCGGGCGGCTTTATGGCTTCCGCTGGCGCGACCGGCTCGATAACACCTCGGCCGCGCCCGACGTTGTGGTTTCGCCGGTCGACCAGGCGATCGGCACCGGCGACGGCACGAGCGCGACGTTTCAACTCGTGAAGACATACGGCTCGATCTATTCGCCCTATCAGCGTCCGATTGCAAAGCCTGTCGCGGGAAGCGTGCAAATTGCGGTCGCCGGAACGGAAAGCGTGGAAGGCACGGATTTCACCGTCGAGACCACCACCGGCGTGGTGACGTTTTTGGCGGGGCATATCCCGGCAAGCGGCGCTGCGATCACCGCCGGCTTTTTGTTCGACGTGCCGGCGCGCTTCGACACCGACTATCTGGAAGTCGATCTGTCGGCTTTCGCCGCCGGCGCCATTCCGAAAATTCCGCTGGTGGAGATCAGGCCTTAGCGCGCTGCTTGAGCTCAGACCAGAAGATCGAGCGGAACCTTGAGCACTTTAGCGATCCGCTTCCAAACCTCTGCCGTACCTTTCCTGCGGCCATTTTCGAGATCGGAAAGATAACCTTGGCCGATTTCAGTCTTGAAGGACAGATAAAGCTGAGGCACGTCACGCCATTCACGCAACACTCGCAAAGCATTCTCGCCCTTGGCAAGGCGGTCAACAATCGCCTTCGGAATTAACGGAGCACCGGCTGCAACCTCTCTACGAGCGCGCGCCACAAGACGAGCAGTACCGATGTCCTCCTCGGCTTCCGCGGCCTTGGCGGCCAGCGCCTCATATTCCTTGCGGGGGAGAATGGCCACCTCACCTTTATCGGTTTTCTTGAAACGCACGTTCATGCTGTCATCCTCTTAACCGTAAATGTCTTTGCGGTTGCCAACCGCAACGATGGTGATCGAGGCCGCTTCCTCGATGAAGATCACTCGCCAGTCACCGACCCGAAGGCGGCAACCGGCGCGGCCTTTGAGTCGCTTCACGTCGCCCAATCCGCTTGTGACGTAGGCCCTCATTTTGGCGTCGATTCGCTTTCGAATGGTAGCGGACAGTTTCAGCCATTGCTGCGTCGCGGCCGAGGTGAAGGCGATATCCTTCATCGCGGCACTATCGCATATAGCGATAATTCGGTCAACGACAGGATATCGCAAAAAGCGATAGAGGCGACAATGAGAACGATCCCCTCAGCCCTGCAGGCGAAACTCGATGCCGGCGCAACGACGCTGTGCCGCTGCTGGCTCATCGTGCGCAGCGACGGCGTCACGCAAGGCTTCACCGACCACGACGATGACGTCGCGCTGGATGCCGTCACCTGCCGGGCCGGCGCCGGCCTCACGGCCAGCGAGGTGTCGCAGAAGCTTGGTCTTGCCGTCGACGGCTCGGAGTTTTCCGGCGCCCTGGCCGACGATTCACTCAACGAGGACGATCTCGCCGCCGGCCGCTATGACGCGGCGGCAATCGAGCTTTGGCTGGTGGACTGGAGCGAGCCGGATTTGCGCGTGCTGCTCGCCAAGGGTTCGCTCGGCGAGATCAAGCGTGAGGGCACGGCGTTCACGGCGGAAATGCGCGGCCTCAGTCAGCGCCTTGCCGAGGACTCCGGCCGCCTGTTCACCGCGACCTGTTCGGCCGATCTGGGCGATGCGCG
>DATATS010000064.1:0-15113 GCA_036268675.1 Pseudolabrys sp. | reverse complement strand
CGGCTCCAGCAGCCAGAACACGAAATCGAGATCGTGCGTCGATTCCATGACCACGGGCGAAAGCCGCACGCGGCTCGCGATCTTCTTGCCGAGCGAGCGCGAGAGATGCCGGCTGACCAGCACGGACACGACCTTGCCGAGCGTGCCGTCGACGATCTTCTTCTTGGCGTAGGCGATCTTCGGGTTGAAGCGCTGCGAATAGCCGATGGTGAATTTCAGGTTGTTGCGCTTGGCGAGCTGAATGAGTTCGTCGGCTTCCCACAATTCCAGCGCGATCGGCTTTTCCAGCATCACGTTCTTGCCGTTCTTCAGGCAGTCGCGGCAGATCGGATAGTGGTTCGTTTCCGGCGTGGTCGAGATATAGACCACCGAAATTTTTTCGTTGTTGATGATGTCGTTGTAGTCAAGCGTGGCGGTCGCCGGCTTGTAGAGCTTTTTCACCTCGGCGAGGCGATCCGGCTTGATCTCGCACAGGTGCAGTTTGTCGACCAGCGCCGTGTGCGAAAGCGTCTCCGCCCGCGTGCCGCCGACCCAGCCGACGCCGATCACCGCCACTTCGACTGTCCTCACGCGACGTTTCCTCGTGTCTTGATTTTTCGGACGGAAGACTAGCTCACGGTTGGCTTTGCAGGAAGCCGTGTCCCGGTCGCGCCCACGCCGAACACCTGTGCTGCGAATTGCGGATAGACCTCGGCCAGCTGCGGCGCCACGACATCACGCATGAGCGTCAGCGTTTCGGGAGTGGGCGGGGACGTTTCCGGCACGTCCGCTGGCCGGTCGAAATCGAAGCCGGTGTTCTCGGCAACTTCCTCGATCGTGTGGCCGGGATGTACGCTCGCCAGCGTGAAGCGGCCGTCGGCGAAGGAGAACAGGCAGCGGTTGGTTACCAGCGCCACCGGTCCGCCGGTACGGTAGACGTTCCTGTCGCTCGCGCCCGGCGCGCTGATGAAATCGACGTGTGGCACCAGCGTACGGCGCGAATGCTCGGTGCGAAACAGGATCACCTTCGGCACCACGTAATAGAGATAGGCCGAACCGAACGAGCCGGGAAAGCGCACCTTGGGGTGAGCGTAATCGCCCGTCGACACCAGATTGACGTTGCCCTGTCCATCGATCTGTCCGCCCGACAAAAAGAACACGTCGATGCGGCCTTGGCCCGCGCAGTCGAACAATTCGCGCGCGCCGTCGGTCCAGAAATTATGCTTGCGGCTTTGCAGCAGCGAGACGTAAGGGCGACCGTGCCCGCGTTCGCGCGCCAGCAGCGCGGCGGTTGCAGGGATCGGAGATGCATTCCCAACGGCAACGTGCCGCACGTCGCCGATCAGCCGCGCGATCACGTCGGCGAGGAGTTCTTCGGGACGGAACGAGACGCTCACGCCGATGTTCCGTTACGCAGCTTTCTTTTCATGCACATACTTGTCCATGTATTCGGCAAAGCCCTGCTCGTTTGCCGCCATCTTGGCATAGAGCGCCAGATGCTCGGCATCGACGCCGTAATGCTCGGGCAGGCCAAGCGGCCAGGCGCCGCGCTCGGCGACTGCGATGCTCTCGACATAGAAACCGGGCAGCGTTCCGGCGGCGAGGACGGGATCGTCGAGCAGATTGCCGTCGTGGATTTTTTCCACCGTCGCGATGGTGCGCCCGGCCGCGTGCGCCATGGTGGCCAATTCACGCTGCCGTCCGATCCAGACATTGCCGAAGCGATCGGCCATCGGCGCATGCAGCAGCGCCACGTCGGGCTTGATTGCCGGCAGCAGCACGATCGGGTCGCTCTCACCGAACGGCGAGTCGATCACCTTCCAGTCGTCGCGGTATTTCAACACGTCCGATCCGAGCAAGCCGCGCAGCGGCATGAATGGCACGCCCTTTTCCGCTGCCTGCAAAGCGGCATGCAGCGCTGGGCAAGTTGCGTCTTTCATCTTGATGGTGCCAGCGGTGAGCGCGGCGCAAAATCGGGGAGCAGGTCCGAACTCGCCGAGACTTACGGCAGACGTTTCCAGCGTCGCGACGCAACCCGCGCCGATCAGCACATCCGCTTGCAGACTCGATGTCGGCAATGCCACGAGATGCAGGCGCTTGATGCCGCGTTTTATCAGCGCGCGCGTCGCCGCCATCGGCACGCCCGAGACTTCACGCGGCACCACCAGCATGCAGCCGTCGGCGATGCTGGCGAGCGCGTCTTCAAGGGGTTTCGCCGGCTGAAACATGACTTTCGATAACACGCTTGCCAGGTCCGCACAATTTTGCGACCCCATCGCGATGAATAGCTTGCAAGACAAACTCACGGCCAAGCGCTTCGTCATCACCGCCGAGGTGACGCCGCCCGTTTCCGCCGATAGCGGCGAATTGCTGGCCAAGGCGCTGCCGCTCAAAGGTCTCGCCGACGCGGTCAACGTCACCGACGGTGCCGGCGCGCGGCCCCATCTCGGCGCGCTCACGGCGGCGACCATGCTGGCCGCGGCCGGCATCGAGCCGATTTTGCAATTCACCTGCCGCGACCGCAATCGCATCGCGCTGCAAAGCGACCTCATCGCCGCCGCGGCCTCCGGCCTGCGCAATCTTCTGATGCTGCGCGGCGACGATCCCAGCGCCGGGGATCAGCCCGACGCCAAGCCGGTGTTCGATCTCGATCCGCGTGGACTTCTGGACACCGCGCGCCGGTTGCGCGACACCGGCGAATTGCCCTCGGGGCGCAAGGTGTCCGGCCGCGCCGATTTCTTTCTCGGCGCCGCCGACAACCCAATCGACCCGCCGCCCGGCTGGCAGCCGACATCGCTGCAAGCCAAGATCGACGCCGGCGCGCAATTCGTGCAGACGCAGTTCTGCTTGGATGTCGGCGTGGTGCGCCGTTATCTGGCGCGCCTGGCCGAGCACGGCATTGCCGGCAAGGTCGCGCTGCTGATCGGGATCGTGCCGCTGCGTTCGGCCAAATCCGCGCGCTGGATCAAGGACAGGCTTTATGGCGCCATCATTCCCGACGCGCTGATCGCGCGCATGGAAGCGGCGGCCGATCCGGTCGCCGAGGGCCGCCGCATCTGCCTCGATTTGGTTGGCGAACTTGCCGATATCCCGCATGTCACCGGCTGTCACATCATGGCGCCGGGCAACGACGCCGTCGTGCCGGACATCATTCGCGCCGCGCGCGAAAGCGTGAAGCGGCTGGCGGCGGTCTAGGCCAGCGCTCGCACCGCCTGAAGCAAACCGCGCACCTGGGCTTCCGAAATATCGCGCGTGATGAATACCAGCCGGCTTTGATGGTTTCCGTCCGGCCATTCCGCCAGTTCGACCGGCGGATGCGCAAGATGCTGGACGAACTGCACCACCACCGGGCCCAGGCAGCCCTCGACCTTGAGAAAGCCCTTCACGCGTAGCAGGTCGGGTCCGCGCATCGCCATCAGCGTGTCCATGGCGCGCGCGAAGACCGGCCACGGCATGGCAGCGTTATCGCTCAACACGAAACTCGCAATGCCGTCACTATGCGTGGCCTCTGCCACGAATGTATTGCGCCGGTCGACCGCCGGCTCGATCAACCGGCTCGGATCGAGCGCGCCGTTCACCGCCGGAAAAATCTCCGCGCCCGCGTTGAGCGCGCGCAACTGCGTGGTGAGCGCATCGGCCGCGTCTTCGCCGGCGATGTCGGTCTTGGTGACGACCAGCCGGTCGGCGAGGATGGCCTGCTTGCGCGCCTCGGCCGACCAGGCAAGCGTCTCGCGGCCTGTTTCGGCATCGACCACCGTCACCACGACGTCGACATGAAACGTGTCGCCCAGCGCGCGGTCGGTGGCAAAAGTTTGCAGGATCGGCGAGGGATCGGCGAGGCCCGAGGTCTCGATCGCGATGCGCCGAAAGTCCGGCAACTCGCCGCGTTCGCGCTCGACCACCATGCGGCGCAACGTGCGCTGCAAGTCGCTGCGCGCAATGCAACAGAGACAGCCGTTGCCGAGCAGCACGGTCTCGTCGGCGCTCGCGCGTAGAAGCGCGTCGTCGATCCCGGCCGCGCCGAATTCGTTTACCACCACCGCGGTGCCGCGGCCTTCCTCAGTTGCAAGGAAGCGCTTGAGCAGCGTGGTCTTGCCGGCGCCGAGGAAGCCGGTGATCACGGTGACGGGAATGCGATGCCCGCGCTCACGCTTGAGCCGGCGCCCGAAAGCTCCCGCGGCGGAGGACGGGAAGAGCTGGTTCAAAAATCCATCTCCAGCACATAGAGCCCGCCGGTATGGCGATCGACTGTGTAGACGATCCCGCGTTCGTCCATGAACACGTCGTTGAGCTGCACGGAACCTGCCGGCGTGCCCTTCGGCGGCGGTGGCACGAAGGCGGCGACCTCCTTGGGCTGATACGGATTGGAAATATCGTAGGCGCGCAAACCGCCGTTGAAAAACGTGCCAAGCACGATCTGGTCGGACTGCCAGGCGGTCGGCACCGGTGGGTTTTCATGGATGTTGTGGGCGCCGAAACGGCCGCCGCGGTCCTTGTAGGCGTCGACCGGCGGCAACGGGCAGGTCGCAATCGAGACCGGGTTCTTCTCGTCGCGCGCGTCCAGCACCCACACCAGTTTGGGCCAGTCCTTGCCGGCGTTCTCGGTCGATTCATCAGTGACGATCAGCAGGCCGCGGTCGAACAGCGGCAACACCGTGTGCATGAAGCCGGTATAGGGCGGTGAATTGGTCCAGTGCGACACGACCTTCGGCGCGGATTTGTCGGCGATGTCCATGATGAACATGCCGCCGTCGATGTAGCCGAGATAGAGCCGGTCCGGCCGCTGCTTGTAGACATTGGTGTTGTGCGCGCGATGGCCCTTGTCGGGTTTGTGGCGCGGCAGCGGCGTCTCGCCTTTTTTCGTGCCCGGCATCCACCAGCGTCCGACCTCGGCCGGCTTTGACGGGTTGCGCACGTCGATGCAGCGGTAGAACTGGTCGTCGAGCGGATTGTTCGGCGCAAAATCCGCGGCGCCCGCGGCCATGTGTACGTATTCGCCGTCGCAGAACCACAACTGGTGCACGCCGCGCGAGGTCGCGCCCGAGCAATCGAAGAACGAGATCGAGCGCGGCTTCTCCGGCACCGACACGTCGAACAGTTCGAGGCCGGCCGGCTGCTGGCCGACCTTCTGCGTCTGATAGGCCACCGCCATGATGTCGCCGGACAATTCCAGCGAGTTCGAGCGCATGAAGCTTTGCGGCAGTTCCGTCTGCACGATGACCTTTGGCTTTCGAGGGTCGGACACGTCGACGCCGGTGAAATTCTTCGGCGCGCTCTCGTGCGCCAGCCAGATGATGCGCCGCCCGTCTTTGGCGATCTGCACCGACATGCCTTCGCCCATGCCGCCGAAACCGCCGAGATCGTTTTGCGACAGCAGCGTGAAATTCCAGGCGGTGGGCTCGGCGCCCTTGGTCAGTGGATTGCTTGCGGCCGGCATAGCTGGCTCCGTGTGCACGATGCGCTGAGATGAAGTTTAGTACACAATGTAGCGTCCGGTCTGCGGCAGGACTTGGCCAGCCAACACTTGCAGGCAGGGCGCAAGACCGGGTAAAGCCGCCGCACGCTTGAAAGTGGCCATGCGGTGCAACAGGAGAGTTTCGTGATGTCGAAGAACACGCAAAAAATCGGCTGGATCGGCACTGGCCGCATGGGCGCGCCCATGGCCGAACGTCTGCTCAAGGCGGGGCACGACGTGACGGTCTGGAACAGGACCCGTGCCAAGGCCGAGCCGCTCGCCGCTTATGGCGCCAAGATCGCCGGCTCGCTCGCCGAGCTTGCGTCCTGCGACGTGGTGTTCTCCATCGTTTCCGCCGGCAAGGACCTCGAACAGGTCTATCTCGGCAAGGACGGTGTGGCGGCCGGCAGCGGCAAGGTGCCGGCCGTGTTCGTGGACTGCTCGACCATTTCGGTCGACGAATCCGCCGCCATCCGCAAGCGGCTCAAGGAGCGCGGCGCCGAATACGTCACCGCCCCCGTTTCCGGTAACGCCAAGGTGATTAAGGCCGGGCGGCTGTCGTCGGTGGTGTCGGGGCCGGAGGCCGCCTGCAAGGCGATGATGGCGCTGATGGAGACGATCGCGCCGCAGGGCGTGTCTTACGTAGGCGAAGGCGATCTCGCGCGCGTCTGCAAGATTGCGCACAACGTGATGCTCGGCGTGGTGATCGAGAACTTGATCGAGATCACGCTGCTCACCAACAAAATGGGCGTGCCGCGCCATGCCTTCCTCGCCTTTCTCAACAACGGCGTAATGGGTTCGATGTTTACGCGCTACAAGACGCCGGCGCTGGTCAATCTCGACTGGACCACCACCTTCACCCCGGAACTGCTGCGCAAGGACCTCGATCTCGGCCTCGAACTTGGCCGCGACTTGGACGTGCCGATGCCGGTCACCGCTGCGACACGCGAAGTGCTGCAAAGCCATTTCGGCGCAGCACAGCTTCAGAAGAATCCGGAGGAGTACCTGCAAAAGGATTTCGCCGCGCTGGCGGAGACTATGGCGCTCGCCGCCGGCATGAAGCTCATGCCGGAAAACAAGAACGTGCCCACCGGATTGGAGAAATAGGCTGCAAAAAAAAGGACCCCTTGCGGGGTCCTGTGTGCATGAGGTGGAGGATTCTTGCCGCCGTTTAGCCAATTGGGAGGAAACGGCAGCTGCGCACGCGACCAATGAACCGGGCCGGCGGCGCCGGCACAAGTAAAATGGCCGTAAATTCCGCGCGGGATCGATAAGCTTGCGATCGCGGCGATCCGGCACTGTTGGCGTTAAGGAACCGGGGAGATCGGCATGACATTCAAGCTTTATAACGCGCCGCAATCGACATGCAGCCAGCGCGTACGTTTCGTGTTCAACGCAAAAGGGCTTGGCTTCGATGAAGTGAAGCTCAATCTTCTGGCCGGCGACCAGCTCAAGCCCGACTATCTCAAGCTCAATCCCAACGGCGTCGTTCCAACCCTCGATCACGACGGTGAGATCGTGACCGATTCCACCGTCATCACCGAATATCTCGACGAGGTCGCGCCGGCCGACAGCTTCACGCCGGAAAATCCGGTGGCCCGCGCCCGCATGCGCACGCTGATGCATTATATCGACGAGATGCCGGCGGCCGCCGTGCGGGTACCGACGTTCAACCTCGCCTTCCTGCCGAGCTTCCAGAAGATGGACCGCGAGGAATTCGTCGCCTTCGCTGAATCCAAGCCGCTGCGCCGTGAATTCATGCTGGCCATGGGGCAAACCGGCTTTCCGAAGCAGGAGATGGATGCGGCTTTGACGCGCTTGCGCCGCAGCTACGAGCGCATGGACGCGGAAATCGAGAAGAGCGGCGGTCCCTGGCTGCTCGGCAAGGACATCACGCTGGCCGATGTGGCGGTGATGCCTGCTCTCGTGCGAATGCACGATCTGGGCTTGGCCGATTGGCAGGACTTAGCCCGGGTGGTCACCTGGTTTGACAATATCCGGGCGCAGGCGGCGTTTGGGCCGACCTACTATCCGGGCTCGCTGCTGAGCGAGAAATTTCCTCATCTGAAGGAGAAGACGAGCCGATCCGCCTGAGGCTTGCGGGCGGCAACGCATGGCGTAGGCTTGTGGGAATTGAACCTTTGCGCGCCTGGCCGCTACCAAGGGACGGTGGCCGATACGAGCCACCGTTGAGCCGTATCGATCGCGGGGATTTCCCATGCGCGCCAGTCTGCCATTGCTGATCGTTATTTGCCTGTTCGTCCTTGCCGCGTCGCCGCCGGCGCACGCGCAGGCCAACGCCAATGCCGATATCTGCGCCGCCGAAAACGACAGTGCGTTCTCGCCGGAGCAGCGCATCGCGGCTTGCACCGCCTTGCTCGGGGCCGCCAAAGATGGATCCGAGGAGCAGGTGAGTGCGTTGGTCAACCGCGGCGCCGCTTATTGGTACGTCAACAAGACGAAACTGGCTTTCGCGGATTTCGATCGCGCCATCGCGCTCGATCCGAAAAACGCGCGCGCCTTCCGCGAGCGCGCCGAATGCAACCGCACCGAAGGCCGTCTCGACCGCGCGCTCGCGGATGCCAACCAGGCGGTGCATCTCGATCCCAACGACGCCAAGGCCTTCGAAGGGCGCGGCAACGTGTTCATCAACAACCGCCAATACGATCGCGCCATCGAGGACTACAACGAGGCGCTGCGCATCGATCCGAAATTCGCGCTCGCCTTTATGGATCGCGGCGTCGCCTATTATTTCAAGGCCGATTACCAGCGCGCCGTCGAAAATTACAGCGAGGCGATCAAACTCGATCCCAAACGCGCCCGCGCCTATACCAACCGCGGCGCCGCCTACAAGAAGCTCGGCCGCCGCGAGCTTGCACTCGCGGACGAGAGCGAAGCGATCAAGCTCGATCCGCTGACGCCCGAATTCTTCGACAATCGCGGGCTGAGCTATCAGGAAAACGGCGAATACGACCGCGCCATCGCCGACTATAACGAGGCGATCCGGCTGCGGCCGCAGGCCAATTTCCTCACCAACCGTGGCGACAGCTATCAGTTCAAGGGTGAGATCGACCGCGCCATCGACAATTACGACCGCGCGCTGCGGCTCAATCCGGGCTTTACGCTCGCCTACAACAACCGCGGCGCTGCCTACCGTCGCAAGGGCGACCTCGACCGCGCCATCGCCGATTACGAGCAGGCGCTGCGCATCGACCCGCATCTTGCCTCGTCGGCGGACAATCTCGCGGCCGTGCGCGAGGAGCGCGACCGGCGCAGCGAGGTGTCCCAGCATGTGCTGCCGAGCTTCGACTGCGACGGCGCCAGCCGCGCCGTGGAGAAGGCGATCTGCTCGGATCCCGACCTGATCCGGCTCGACCGCAAGATCGATGACGCCTACAAGGGCGCGCTGACCAAGCTCGACCGCAAGGGCGTTGCCCGGCTGCGGAACGAGCAGCGTGAATTCATCGCCACCCGCAACAGGCAATTTGGACGGCCCGACTATCAGCTCAAGCGCGAACTCGAGCGGCGCCTGATCGCGCTACGCGGAAAAGCGGGAACGGATTGATGGTGCGGTCGGCGGTGCCCGGGGTTCGCCATTCCGGCGGCCTCGTTGCAACACGGAGGACCGCCATGAATCCCATCACCTCGCTTGTCACCGCCGTCATCGCCGCAGCCGCCGCGCTGCTGTTCCTGTCCGGGCATCGCCCGGCCGCCATCGCCGTGGGCGTCGTCGCGCTGCTGGTCGCCTTCTCGCTCAAGATGGCGAACAACTGGGAGCGCTTTGTCATCCTGCGTGCCGGCAAGCTGTCGAGCGTGAAGGGCCCCGGCCTGTTCATGATCGTGCCGGTCATCGACGCGGTTACGGCGGTCATCGACGAGCGCATCCAGACCACCGGCTTCAATGCCGAGCAGGCGCTCACCCGCGATACCGTGCCGGTCAACGTCGACGCAATCATCTTCTGGCACGTGCACGACGCGCAAAGCGCTGCCCTCAACATCACCGACTACCGCTCGGCCATCGACCGGGTGGCGCAGACATCCTTGCGCGAGATGATCGGCTCCTCGCACCTCTCAGAACTGCTGTCCGAACGGAAGGCTGCCGACGAGGTGCTGCGCACGGAGATTTCGCGCAAGACCGCCGACTGGGGTATTTCGGTCAATGCGGTGGAAATCCGCGACGTCGCCATACCCGTTGCCTTGCAGGACGCCATGTCGCGCCAGGCGCAGGCCGAGCGCGAGAAGGAGGCGCGCGTGATCCTGGGGAGCGCCGAAGCCGCCATCGCGCAGAAATTCGTCGACGCGGCCAATACCTATGCCGGCAGTGCCGCGGCGCTGCATCTGCGCGCGATGAACATCATTTACGAGACGACGAAAGAGCGCGGCGCCACCATTCTGATGCCGACCTCGAT
Source organism: Pseudolabrys sp. (assembly GCA_036268675.1). Taxonomy (GTDB): domain Bacteria; phylum Pseudomonadota; class Alphaproteobacteria; order Rhizobiales; family Xanthobacteraceae; genus Pseudolabrys. Next base: position 5,270 of record DATATS010000064.1, on the reverse strand, counting down.
GGTGGATTCGATGTCCGTCGCTCTGCCGGCGGCGATGATGGCGCAGCAAGGCGCGCAGAGCCCGCAGAGCGGGCCGGGTGAAAGACGCTGAAAACTATTTCGACGTGGTGTGAATGTGCGGCAATTCGATCTTGATGCCGGCCGTATGGTGATGGCCGATCGTCCCGGTCGCGTACAGCAGTCCGCCACCGACGACGACAACGATCAGCGCGCCGACCAGAACGCCAAGCACGCCCACGCCATTGCTGCCCTCAGCCATGGTCCGCCTCCCTGATGTGTCCGGGAGTAAAGCAAATAGCGGCGAAAAAGTTCCGCCGCCTTGCCTCTCCCCGCTTGCGGGGAGAGGCCGGATCGCGTCAGCGATCCGGCTGAGGGGAGACCGGCTGACACAAACCTAACTGCGTCCTCCTGAGGTGCGCGGCGAAGCCGCGCCTCGAAGGATGACGGGTCATGAGGCGCCGTGCGCTGCTTACTCAATACTTCGCGCTGATCGGCAACTCCTCCGCCGGAAACAGCGAGATCAGACGGCAGCCTTTGTCGGTGACCACGACCTCTTCCTCGATGCGCGCGGCCGAGAAACCGTCGGTCGCCGGACAATAGGTCTCGATCGCAAACACCATGCCTTCCTTGATCTCGGTCGGGTGATCCATCGAAATGACGCGCGAGATGATCGGCCGCTCATGCAGGTTCAAGCCCAAGCCGTGCGCGAATTGCAGGCCGAAGGCCGTCATCTCGTCGGGGAAGCCGAAGTCTTCCGCCTTTGGGAAGACGTCGCAGATGTGGGCCGTACTCGCGCCCGGCTTGATGCGGGCGATCGCGTTGTCCAGCCACTCGCGTGCTTTCCTGTAGGCGTCGTGCTGCGCCGGCGTTGCCCGCACCACGTTGAAGGTGCGGTAATAGCAGGTGCGATACCCCATGAAGGCTTGCAGGATGTCGAAGAAGGCCTGATCGCCCGGGCGGATCATGCGGTCGGTGAAGTTGTGCGGGTGCGGATTGCAGCGTTCGCCGGAAATGGCATTCACCGCTTCGACGTCGTCGGAACCGTGCGTGTAGAGGAATTTGTTGACCTCGGCGACGATGTCGTTTTCGCGGATCCCCGGACGCAGCATCTCGTGGACCAGGTCGTAGGCGCCGTCGACCATCGCCGCGGCGCGGTTGAGCAGCGCGATCTCGTCGGAAGATTTTATCTCACGCGCGCTCAGCATCACCTGCTGGCCGTCCTTGATGGTGAGACCCGCTTTCTGCAATTCAAACATCATCGGCGGCTCGACGATGTCGATGCCGACCGGCATCTTGGCGACGCCGGCGGATTTGAGGATCGAGGCCATTTCCTCGGCGTGGCGCTTCATCAACCCGAACGCCGGATCGACCGTGCCGCGCATGCCGACCAGGCCGGCCTTGCAGTTTTCCGGTTTGAGCCAGGGCGAATAGAGCTTGTGATGGACGGCGGCCGAGCCGAAGTCCCACAGGATCGGATCCTGACCGCGCGCCAGCAGCACGAAGCGCGAGAGCTTATCGCGCGCCCATTCGCCGATCTTGGTCGAGGTGACATAGCGGACATTGTTGTCGTCGAAGAGCAAGAGCGCGCCGAGGTCGCTCGCTTCAAGCGCGGCCTGCGCGCGGGCGAGGCGGTAGCGGTGCAGGCGCCGGTAATCGACGCGCTCCTCGAAATCGACGCCCATGGTGCCAAGCACCGGCAGGTGGCGGCCCCAGTTGTAGCGCGGGTTGATGTCCTCGGCGGTGATCTTCACCGGCTCGCGCGTTCTCTCGTCCATGGTGTTCTCCTCTAAACTCGACGTAAGCCGACTATACTACTTGTCCCGGGCGCGGTGCAGCACGAAGTGCTGCGCCGCAGACCCGGGACCGTTACGGGCTAAGCGCCAGATGGCCTCGTTCCACGTGTATATCCTGACAAATCGGCCTCGCGGCGTCTTGTATGTTGGCGTCACTAACGACTTGTCGCGGCGGGTCAGTGAGCACAAGCAAAAGCTTGTGCCGGGATTTACGAGCACCCACGGCGTAACGCAACTTGTGTATTGCGAGGAGTACGCCTCAATTCGCGAGGCGCGGGTCCGCGAGCGGTTATTGAAGCGTTGGCGCCGCGACTGGAAGCTCAAACTTATTGACGAATTCAACCCGGTTTGGCGCGATATCTCAGCCGATCTGTTGAACTAACGCCCTCGACTGGAACGGCCCCGGACGCGGTGAACCGCTTCGCGCTGCGCCGCGTCCGGGGCACCGCCTCGCACCTCAGGGTGACGGCGCGCTTGCAGAAGGTTACGCCGCGTTTTTCTTCCCCCACAGCCTGCTCGATGCAATGTCGGCGCCCTCGCGCAGCGCGCGCAGCTTGAGCCACACCGCCGGCTCGATCACCCATTCGCGGTTCGTGAAGGTGCCGAAGCCGCAATCGGTGCCGGCAATCACGCGCTCGCGCTCGCCGACCGCGGCGACTGCGTCCTCGATGCGGCGCGCGACGACCTCCGGATGCTCGACGAAATTCGAGGTGGTTTCGATCACGCCAGGAATCAGCAGCATGTCCTTGGGCAGCGGATGTTTCTTGAACGCGGCATATTCGTGCGCATGGCGCGGATTGGAAAACTCGATCGACAGCGCGCCGACCTGCGCCTGATAGAGCGCCGGCAAGATCTTTTCCAACGGCACGTCGTGGATATGCGGGCCTTCCCAATTGCCGTAGCACACATGCAAGCGCACGCGGTCGCGCGGAATACCGGCGATGCCGTCGTTGATCGCGCGCACGTGACGCTCGACTGCCTTCACGAAGCCCGCGTCATCGAGATCGCGGTACATCATGGTGCGGTCCATAGCCAGGTCAGGCGCGTCGATCTGCAACAGCAGCCCCGCTTTGTGGATCGCGTGATATTCGTTCTTCATCTCGCGCGAAATGGCAGTGAGATATTTGTCCTGTGAGCCGTAGAACGCATCGAGCATCGTGGTTGAAACAATGCCGGGCGAGGGCGCGGTCATGAACTGCTCGGCGAACTTGCCCTGCGACATCTTCTTGAAGCGCGCGATCTCGTTCTCGATCGGCTTGAGGTCGAGATATTTCAATTCGGCCTGACATTCCGGCGCGTTCTGCTGGCGGCTGACGTGGGGAAAGCGCCGCATCAGGCTCGCCACCAGTTCGGGGAATTCCTCGAATTCCTTGCCGCGCCGGCGTTTCGACACGCCGGCAAAGCCGCTCATGCGCTGTGGTACATAGGTCTGGAAACCGACGCGCTGCTGCTCACCGTCATTGCCGATGTCGATGCCGGCGGCGGCCTGCTTTTCCACGACGTGCGCGACGGCCTTGTCCATCTCGGTGGCCATGTCCGCGGCATCGAATGTTTCGCCGGCTTCCTGGCGCACCAGCAGGTCCGACAGTTTTTCGTTGCGCGGCAGGCTGCCGACATGGGTGGTCAGGATGCGGTCGCGGCTCAAAATCATTGCAAATGGCTCCGTTGCGGGGCTCTGGCGGCGAACTATGCTTCGCTTTTCAGGCCGTCGTTTGGCGAGCATAATACGCATCGTTCTGGGAGGAAAAACAATGACAATCGCCGAAGCGCGAACAATCGCGCCGGGCGCGACCGACGCGGTGGGAGCAGTCCCACGCGAATACAATTTTGCCGCCGATGTGTTGCAAAGCAATCTTGCGGCCGGGCGCGCGCAAAAGCCGGCCTATATCGATGCGCGCGGCACGACGACCTACGGCGAGCTCGCCGACGGGGCGGCGCGATGGGGCGCGGCGCTGCGCAGCCTCGGCATCCGGCGCGAGGAGCGCGTGCTGCTGGCGCTGCTCGACACGGTGGATTGGCCGACGGCGTTTCTCGGCTGTCTGAAGGCGGGCGTCGTCGCTGTGCCGGTCAATACGCTGCTCACCGAGGACGACTACCGCTTCATGCTCGACGACAGCCGCGCCAAATGCCTGTTAGTATCGGAGGCGCTCTATCCAAAATTCGAGAAGCTTCTCGGCGGCGTCGAACACGTCGTCGTGTCGGGTGACAATGCGCATGGTCACACGCGCTTCGAGGATATTATCAAGGCGGCGAAGCCGGAGCCCTACACCGCGCCGACCACCTGCGACGACATCGCCTTCTGGCTCTATACGTCCGGTTCGACCGGCAAGCCGAAAGGCGCGGTGCACGTTCACGCCAGCCTGAAATTGACCGCCGATCTTTACGGCACGCCCATCGCCGGTATCAAGGAAAGCGACGTCTGCTATTCGGTGGCTAAATTGTTCTTCGCCTATGGGCTTGGCAACGCCATGACGTTTCCGCTCACGGTCGGCGCCACCACGGTGCTCAACGCCGAGCGGCCGACGCCGGACGGCGTCGCGGCGCTGATCAGGAAACATCCGGTTACGGTGTTTTTCGCGGTGCCGACGTTCTACGCGGCGTTTCTGGCGAGCCCGAACGCGCCGCGGAAGGACGAAGTGAAAATCCGCCGCTGCATTTCGGCCGGCGAGGCGCTGCCGGAGGAGATCGCGAAACGCTGGAAGGAGCGCTACGGCGTGGAGATTTCCGACGGGCTCGGCACCACCGAAATGCTGCACATTTATCTCACCAATGCGCCGGGCGCGACCAGATACGGCACCACGGGCAGGCCGGTGCCCGGCTACGAGATCAAGCTGATCGGCGAAGACGGAAATGCCGTGAAGCAGGGCGAGATGGGCGAGATGTATGCGCGCGGGCCGACCAGCGCGATCATGTACTGGAACAATCGCGAGAAGTCGCGCTCGACCTTCCAGGGCGACTGGACGCGCTCCGGCGATAAATACATCGAGGATGCCGACGGCTATTACATCTGCTGCGGGCGCGCCGACGACATGCTGAAAGTGTCCGGCATGTATGTCTCGCCGTTCGAAGTGGAAGCGGCGCTTTGCTCGCATCCCGATGTGCTTGAAGCGGCTGTCGTCGGCTGGAACGACGAGCAGAAGCTGATCAAGCCGAAGGCCTTTGTCGTTCTGAAATCGCCGGACAAGGCAAATGACGCGCTGGTCGGAAAATTGCAGGAGCACGTCAAGGCCAAGCTCGCGCCGTTCAAATATCCGCGCTGGATCGAATTCCGCAGTGAATTGCCGAAGACGGCGACGGGCAAGATTCAACGATTTAAATTGCGCGCCGAGGATCGCGTTTAGCGCCGATCATGACTCTCGCAGAATCCGGCTTCCTCGATATCGGCAATCAGCATCTCGAATACCGCATGGTCGGTCCGCGGCCGGGGGAAGCGCCGACCATCGTGATGCTGCACGAAGGCCTCGGTTGCGTCGGCCT
>DATATS010000063.1:0-6407 GCA_036268675.1 Pseudolabrys sp. | reverse complement strand
CACCATCAGCTTCTCGCGCTCCTCGAAACCCCAAAGCGGCGGGGTGAGCGCGCCGACATCCATCGCCTGCGTCGTCACGTTGAGGAGATGCGACAGCAGCCGGCCGATTTCCGAATAGAGCACGCGGATCAGTTGCGCCCGGCGCGGCACTTGCAAGGCCAGCAGCTTTTCGACCGCCAGGCAGAACGCATGCTCCTGGTTCATCGGCGCGACATAATCGAGCCGGTCGAAATAACCGATCGCTTGCAAATAGGTCTTGTGCTCGATCAGCTTCTCGGTGCCGCGATGAAGCAGACCGATGTGAGGATCGACGCGTTCCACGATCTCGCCCTCGAGTTCGAGCACCAGCCGCAGCACTCCATGCGCCGCCGGATGCTGCGGTCCGAAATTCAAGGTAAAATTGCGCACGGCGGTTTCAGCCATCAGGTCACCAGCTCCGCGGACTTGGCCTTGTCCGCGACCTTGGCATTGAAGCGGTCCCACCCCACCACCACGCGTTCGTGACGGCCCTCGCCGATCAGGTCGACGCCGTCATGCGCGCGCACATTGAATACGATCTTGCGCCCCCTCACTTCGGCGACTTCGACATCGACCGTGACGGTCATGCCGGGAAGCGTCGCCGCCAGATGCGACACGTCCACATGCGTGCCGAGCGAGCCTTCGCCAGCCTCGATATGCGGCTCCATCAGCTGCGTGCAGGTCCACTCCATCAGCACGATCATGAAACCGGTGGCGAACACCTTCGGCATGTTCGCGATGATCGGCGATTCCGGAAAGGTGAACGGCACCGTCTTGTTCTCCGGCACCACATAGGAGAACGAGTGTGTGAGCCCTGCCTTGAGCGTCGGCTTCATGAGGGTTTGCCCTCTTTAGCCTTCTCATCGCCCGGCAGCACGTAATCGGTGCCTTCCCAGGGCGAGAGGAAATCGAAGGTGCGGAACTCCTGCGCCAGCGACACCTTGTCGTACATCACGCGCTTTTCTTCGTCGTCGTAGCGCACCTCGACGAATCCAGTGAGCGGGAAATCCTTGCGCAGCGGGTGCCCCTCGAAACCGTAATCCGTGAGAATGCGCCGCATGTCGGGGTGGCCGGTGAACAGCACGCCGTAGAGATCGTAGGCCTCGCGCTCGAACCAGTCGGCACCGCGAAACACGTTGAATAGCGATGGCACCGGCGTCACTTCGTCGGTTTGTGCCTTCACGCGCACGCGCTTGTTCAGAAAAGGCGACAGGAAATGATAGACCACGTCGAAACGCTGCTCGCGGTCGGGATAATCGACCGCGGTGATGTCGATGAAGCAGACGAAGCGGCAGGCCGGATCGTCGCGCAGGTAGGTCGCGACCTTGACGATCTCGGCGACCTTGACGTGGACGGTCAATTCGTCGCGCGCCACCGAAGCGTCGGTGACGCTGTCGCCGAGCGCGGTCCTGATCGTTGCTCCGAGTTTGTCGAGCCCGTCATCCATGCCAAGCTCTCACCGTTCGATCGTGCCGGTGCGGCGGATTTTCTTTTGCAGCAGCATGACGCCGTAGAGCAGCGCCTCCGCGGTCGGCGGGCAGCCGGGCACGTAGATGTCGACCGGCACGATGCGGTCGCACCCGCGCACCACCGAGTAGGAATAGTGGTAATAGCCGCCGCCGTTGGCGCACGAGCCCATGGAGATCACGTAGCGCGGCTCCGGCATCTGGTCGTAAACCTTGCGAAGCGCCGGCGCCATCTTGTTGGTGAGCGTGCCGGCGACGATCATCACGTCGGACTGACGGGGCGAAGCGCGCGGGGCGAACCCAAAGCGTTCGGCGTCATAGCGCGGCATCGACATTTGCATCATCTCGACCGCGCAGCACGCCAGCCCGAACGTCATCCACATCAGCGAGCCGGTACGCGCCCAGGTGATGAGGTCGTCGGCTGCGGTGACCAGGAAGCCCTTGTCGGACAATTCGTGATTGACGTCGCGGAAAAACGCATCGTCGGCGCCCGCCGGCTTGCCGGTGCGCGGATCGAGGATGCCTTTCGGCGCGGGTGCGACCATTGTCATGGGCCGATCAATCCCATTCCAGCGCCCCCTTCTTCCACTCATATATGAAGCCGATGGTGAGCACGCCAAGGAACAGCATCATCGACCAAAAACCAAAGATGCCGATCTTGCGAAACGCCACCGCCCACGGGAACAGGAAGCTCACTTCCAGGTCGAAAATGATGAACAGGATGGCGACCAGATAAAAGCGCACGTCGAATTTCATGCGCGCGTCGTCAAAGGCATTGAAGCCGCACTCGTAGGCGGACAGCTTCTCAGGGTCCGGCGCGCTATAGGCCACCATGAAGGGCGCGATCAGCAGCGCGAGCCCGATCGCCAGCGCGACCGCGATAAAAACCGCCAGCGGAAGGTAATCCTGAAGCAATGCGCTCATCGGCGACCTCTAGCGTACAGCCCCGCGCCCCGGAAATACGCCCGCCCCGGATTGCCCGGCCACCCGACAGGCGCCGCGTCATCCCGCACGAAACGCCCTTGTTTTATTTGGAATAATCGCAAGGACGGGAGCCATCGAGGCTTAGCGCAGCGCACAATGAGGCGCAAGACGACAAAGCCGGCCGTCCACGAGCTTGAAATCGAGGAATGTCAGCCGAATCCGACCCGAATTTGACACGGGCGCAAGGCCCCCCGGATAGTCCGGCGCGACGGTGACAAAGGTGAACGATGAACGAGTTGGCGACGATCGCGATCGAAGGCCAGGAGCATTGGACGACGAAGGACGGCGACGTGACGCTGTTCCTGTTCAACAAATGCGCCGGCGATCCGGCCAAGACCGTCGCCACCATCCTGTTCGTGCACGGCTCATCGATGGCCGCGCAGCCGACCTTCGACCTGCAGGTACCGGGCCGGCTCGATTCCTCCGCCATGGATTATTTCGCGAGGCGCGGTTTCGATTGCTGGTCGGTCGACATGGAAGGCTACGGCCGTTCGACCAAGACGCGCGACAACAACGCGCCGATCTCGCAAGGCGCCGACGATTGCTACGCGGCGGCACTCTACATCCAGAAAATACGGGGAAAACGCCCGCTTCTTGTGTATGGCATTTCATCTGGCGCGCTGCGCGCCGCGATGTTCGCCGAACGCCACCCCGAGATGGTGGCGCGGCTCGCACTCGACGCGTTTGTTTGGACCGGCGAAGGCTCGCCCACGCTCGAACAGCGGCGCAAGAGACTGCCCGAATTCCTGGCCAAGAACCGCCGACCCATCGACAAGACCTTCATCCATTCGATCTTCGAGCGCGACCATCCTGGCACTGCCGAGGAGAAGGTGATCGACGCCTTTGCCGACGCGGTCGTGGCCCTTGACGATTCCGTCCCGACCGGGACTTACGTCGATATGTGCTCGAAACTGCCGGTCGTGGACCCGGAGAAGATCACGGTCCCCACCCTCATCATGCGCGGGCAATGGGACGGCATTGCGTCGTTCGAGGATCTCGCGAAGTTTTTTGCCAAGCTGCCCAATCCCGACAAGCAATTCACGGTGATGCCGGGCATTTCACACGCGAGCTTCCAGCAGAAAAACTACCGGATCGTCTATCACATTCTGGAAAGCTTCTTCACGCAGCCGGCGGCGGTGTATAAGGGCTGAACCACAAATTTGCCGCCCCAAAACGAGCGTCAAAATGCCTGACGGCTCCGCAACGTCTCATCTCTATTGGCCCAAGCTCGCCACGGTTTTGTCCGAGGGCTACAGCCTCGCGTCGTTTCGCCGGGATGTGATTGCAGCACTCACTGTCGCCATTGTCGCTTTGCCGCTGTCAATGGCGATTGCCGTTGCCTCGGGGGTAACGCCCGATCGAGGCCTCTACACGGCCATCGTCGGCGGATTTCTGGTGTCGGCGCTGGGCGGCAGCCGATATCAAATCGGCGGGCCGGCGGGCGCATTCATCGTTCTGGTGGCCGCGACCGTCGAGAAATTCGGCGTCGATGGCCTGCTGGTGACGGTTTTGCTCTCCGGAGTGATGCTGACCCTCATTGGCCTGTCGCGGCTCGGCTCGTTCATCCGCTATATCCCGCACGCGGTGACGGTAGGTTTCACCTGCGGCATCGCGGTCACGATTTTTGCGAGTCAGTTCAAGGATCTTGGCGGCTTGACGCTAACCGGCAACGAGCCGGGGCCGTTACTGCCAAAGACCGCAGCACTTTGGCACGCGCTCCCCACCGTCAGCCCGGCGGCACTCGCAGTCGGCGCAGGATCGGCGGCGATGATTTACCTGATCGGACTTTGGCGGCCGACTTGGCCCGGCATGCTGTTCGCTGTGGTGCTGGCTTCGTTAGCCGCCGCGTTGCTTGCTTTGCCGATCGAAACAATCGGCAGCCATTTTGGAGGCATCCCGCGCGGTCTGCCTGCGCCGCATTTGCCCGCGCTCACTCCATCGCTCGTGCGGGATGTCTTGCCCTCGGCACTTTCCTTCACGCTCCTGGGCGGCATTGAGAGCCTGCTCTCGGCCAAGGTCGCCGATGGCATGACCGGCCGCAAACACCGCTCGAACATGGAGCTGGTCGCGCAGGGTTTGGCGAACATCGCCTCAGCGTTTTTCGGCGGCATCGCCGTGACCGGAACGATAGCGCGCACCGCCACCAATATTCGCGCCGGCGCGCGCAGCCCGCTTTCCGGCATCATGCATTCCGGCTTTCTCCTGCTCTTCATGCTCGTCGCTGCCCCGCTGGCGAGCTTCATTCCGCTCGCGGCGCTTGCCGGCGTGCTGGTGGTCGTCGCCTGGAACATGGCGGAAAAGAAAGAATTCATGATCCTGTTGCGCGACTGGCGCAGCGCGGTCGTGCTCATCGCGACGTTCGGGCTGACTCTGATCGTGAATTTGACGGCCGGCATCGTCGCCGGATGCCTGCTGGCAGCGATCTTTGCCCTGCTGGGCCACGCCGTCGCGAAAGAAGACGCTTAGGCGGATCTAAACACCGAACTGGTCGGCGAGAGCGCTCAGATCCTTGGCGATGTAATCTACCTCGACCGTCGGCGCCGCCTCACCCGTATCCGGTCCGTATTCGTTGACGCGCGCGATGTGCGCGGTGCGCAAGCCGCAACCGGTAGCCGCCGCCAGATCGCTTGAATGCGCCGCCACCATCATGCACTGCGCAGGATCGAGGTCGAACGCAGCGCAGGCGGCGATGTAAACGCGCGGCTTCGGCTTGTAGTCACCGGCGACTTCCGCACCCAGGATCGCGTCCCACGGAAAATCATTGCGGCGGGCGAGATCGACCATCAGTGAAATGTTTCCGTTCGACACCGGCGCCAGCAGAAATTTGCTCTTGAGCCGCGCCAGCGCCGCCGGCACGTCCGGCCACGCGTCGAGCCGGTGCCAGATCAGCGTCATGTCGTCGAGCACTTCGTCCGAGAGATTTTGCAATCCGAAACGCGGCAGCAAGCGCACGAGATTGCGCCGGTGCAGCACGTCGAGCTTGGAGAATGGAATGCGCCCCGATCGCACCTCCTCCATGCCGGGCTGATATTCGCCCCGCCAGGCGTCAGCAAAAGCCGTCCAGTCGAGCTGATAACCGAGCGCCCCGAGGATGCGTTCGGCTTCGCCGGCAACCGACGAACGCCAGTCAACCAGGGTTCCGAAGACGTCGAAGAACAGCGCCCTGATGGTCGGTTTGGAGGTATTCACGGCGCCCTCTAAGGCTGCTCAGGCGGTCGCAAGCGCCGGCCGCAATACACGCTAAGTCATTGATTAAATGGCGGGAGCGACGGGACTCGAACCCGCGACCTCTGCCGTGACAGGGCAGCGCTCTAACCAACTGAGCTACGCCCCCGCGGGCGTTGGACCGGGTTATAGGCGGTGCACAGCATAGTCAAGGCGAGCGCCTGACCCCGCCGGAAATTGCGAAAAAGCCTTATTTACCGCCAAGAATCGATGGTCAGACCGCCCCCGAATCGTCTAATCCGGGCGGCGCGCTAGGCGTTTTGCCAAGCGCACGGATTCACGAGGAGGGTCCACAGATGGCAATGGTTCCTGGAAAAGCACCGACACCACCGACCGTCACGCTCAAGCATCTCGCCGCAGCTCTCGCTGAATCCCATGAGATGTCGAAGAAGCAGGCGGAAACCGTTCTCACCGACTTGGTGGACGACATCGTCAAGCATTTGAAGAAGGGCGAGCGCATCCGCATTGGCGGCCTCGGCATTCTTCAGGTGCGCAAGCGCGCCGCCCGCATGGGCCGCAACCCGGCCACCGGCGAAGCGATCCAGATCAAGGCGAGCAAGAAGGTCGCCTTCCGCGCGTCCAAGGATTTGAAAGAAGCGATCTGACGGCGTTCACAGCCGACCCTCCGGGGCAATAACGACAGGCGCGGAGCTGAATAAGCTTCGCGCCTGTTGTTTTATTTTTGGATCGATGCCCGGCCGGCTCGCAATCTTG
>DATATS010000062.1:0-10101 GCA_036268675.1 Pseudolabrys sp. | reverse complement strand
ATGAATTCAAATCTGCCAATGCCGGCAGCCGGAATGTCGAGCGCGTCAACGGGCTGATCTATGCCCTGATTGCGGAAACGCGCGGCGTCGTTCTGGCGCCTGACCGCGCTGTCGCAGCTGAGCGCGCCGAGGCCTTGAGCGCGGTGAGCGATCAGATCGATGCTGTGATGGCAGCTTGGGAAGGCAGCGTCCGCAATAGCGATGCAACCGCCTTCAGGCAATTCGCCACGCGTATTTTCGATTTCAAGAAATTCGTGCCCGAGTTTACGAGCACTGCTACTGCATCCGGACCGCAGGCCGCGCGCGAATGGGCCAACACCAACAATCTGGCGCAAGAACGCGAGGCGTTGAGCAAGGACCTCGGTACGCTCGGTCAGCACTATTCCGGTCGTGCGCGACGGATTTACGGCGTCCTCGATGAAGCCATCGACAAGACCGCGGTGCTGTTGACCCTGCTCGCCGCCTTCGCCGTCATGCTTGCGACCGCCGGCGCGCTGATGATCGGGCGTAGCGTGGTCAAGCCGCTGGCCGCCATCACCGGCGTCACCGAACAGGTTGCCGGCGGCGCCGCCGCCATTGTCGTGCCGTTCAGCGAACGCAATGACGAGATCGGGGCGCTGGCGCGCTCGATTGCGGTGTTTCAGCGCGCGATGCGCCATAATGAAGAGCTCAACCGCACCGTGGTTGATGACGCTCAAACGCGCAGCCAGCGCCAGGAGCAGATGTCGAACGAGATCGCGCGCTTCTCCGCCGACGTGGAAGCGACCTTGGGCGACCTTGGCCGCATTTCCGATCAGATGCTGTCGGCCTCCGACCAGCTCGCCGGCGCAGCCGACGATGCCACCGCCAAGACCGCTCGCGCGGCGGCGGCCTCATCGGAGGCCTCGTCCAATGTGCGGGACATCGCCTCCGCCGCTGATGAACTGTCCGCCTCGGTCAACGAGATCGACCGGCAGGTCTCGCAATCAAACGCCATCGCCCGGAAGGCCGTCAACGAAGCCGGCCGCACCACCGTCGCGGTCAAGGAACTCGATGAAGCGGCCGCGCGCATTGGCGATGTCATCAAGCTCATCACCGGTATTGCCGAGCAGACCAATCTGCTGGCGCTCAACGCCACCATCGAAGCCGCGCGCGCGGGCGAGGCCGGCCGCGGCTTTGCCGTCGTCGCCGGCGAGGTCAAGGCGCTGGCCGGGCAGACCAGCCGCGCCACCGAAGAGATCGCGACACAGATTGCCGGCATGCAGCGCGCCACCAACCGCTCGATCGAGGCGATCACCGCGATTGAGACGATCATCCGTGAAATCGGCGACATCAGCGGCGCGATCGCGGCGGCGGTGACCGAGCAGGGCGCGGCGACCGCCGAGATCGCCCGCAGTGTGGAAATCGCGGCCAAACGGACGGTCGAGACCGCCGACGAGGTCAATCTGGTGGGCTCCGCCACGCATGACACGCGCGCGAGCGCCGGCGCGGTGAAGACGGTGGCCGACGATCTCGGCAGCGTTGCCGGACGCATCCGGGCGCAGGTCGATCAGTTCTTCGAGCGCCTGAGCGCTTAAGGGTCAGGCGCTTTCGAACGCGCTTTGGATATGCCGCGGTAATTTGCCGGGCGCGACCAATATGGCGTCGAACCGCATGTCGCGAATGGCCGGCATCGGATTTGCGGCAAGCCAGATTTCCGCCGCCATGGCAATGCGCTGCTTTTGCCGGTTGCTTACCGATTGAGCGGCATCGTCCAGTGTCGCGCGCGCCTTGACCTCGACGAAAATCAAAGTGTAGCGGCGCGCGGCGATGATATCGATTTCGCCCAGCGGGCATTTCCAGCGCCGCGCCAGAACGCGATAGCCGTGCGCGATCAACCAGGCCGCCGCGCGGCTCTCCGCCGAAAGGCCCAGACTGAAGGCGGCAATTTTTTCGGGACTTGCTTCGCGCTTTTGCGTTTGCAGGCGCGGCAGGGGCTTTGGCAATAGGGGCTTCGGCAGTTTACTGCGTGCCATCGTCATCGTCCTTGTCGGCGGCCGCTTCGGTCAGTTCGAGCGCGCGCCGATAGACCTCACGCCGCGGCCGTCCGGTAGCAAGCGCCACTTCCCCGACCGCGTCCTTGACCGAAACGCGCGCCAGCGCGCGCCGCAACATGGCGTCGAGATCGTCGGCCGGGGCGTCTTCGTCGGCCGGCGGCGCTATCACGATGACGATTTCCCCGCGCGTCTCGCCGCCCTCGGCATACATGCGTGCAAGGCCCGGCAGGTCATTCCTGCGGATGTCCTCATGCAGCTTGGTCAGTTCACGACAGATCGCCGCCTGACGAGTCCCGAGCCCGCCAGCGAGATCGGCAAGGCTCGCCGCAAGCCGCGCGCCGCTCTCGAACAGCACAAGCGTCGCCGGAATTCCCGCCAGCGCCGCGATACGCTTTTGCCGCGCGACCTGCTTGGGCGGCAGGAAACCTTCGAAGAAGAATCGATCGGTCGGCAGGCCCGCGAGATTCAATGCGGCCAGCACGGCCGACGCGCCTGGGATGGCGGTCACCGGATAGCCCGCCTCCTGCACTGCCTGCACAAGTTTGTAGCCGGGATCGGAAATCAGCGGCGTGCCGGCGTCCGACACCAGCGCAACGGCCTCGCCGCGCGCAATCCGCGCCAGAATTTTCGGCCGCGCCTCGGCCGCGTTGTGCTCGTGATAGGGCGTGAGCGGCGTCGCGATGCCGTAATGCGTGGTGAGCTTGCGGGTGACGCGGGTGTCCTCGCAGGCGATGCAATCGGCGCCCGCCAGCAATCCGAGCGCGCGCAGGCCGATATCGCCCAAATTTCCGATCGGGGTTGCGACCAGGTAGAGCCCCGGGCCGGGTTTCGGAGCCTCAATTGCCGTGCCGGCAAGCGAATAGTGGCGTGAATGACCGTCTGCGGCGGCTTTTTTGTCCCTCACCATGTCGGGCACTCTAAACGGGGCCGGTGGCGGCGTCATCGGCGCCGAATTCTCTTTCTTTTTCATTGCCTTAACCTTTTCAGGGACAAAATCGCCGTTTAAAGTTAGGACTGACACATCGCTGTCGCACGGGGAGCGACCATGCTGGGGATATCGCGGAACGAGGGAGGAGCACCGCCGCGCGGCTTTCGCCGCGTGCGCGCGGCGTTCTGCATGGTGGTCGCCGCACTCGCGCTATCGGCCTGCGCCGGCAGCAACTTTATGCAGTCGGGCGGCGGGGCGCCGCCTCCGCAGGCGGCCGAGCCCCCGGCGGGGTCGCAAATCGGCACCGGCCAAGTTCGCGTCGGCCTGATCCTGCCGCTGTCGGCGCAAGGCAATGCGGGCGTTGCCGCCCGCTCCATGAAAAACGCAGCCGAACTCGCCCTCGCCGAGTTCAAGAATCCCAATATCCAGCTTTTGGTGAAGGACGACGCTGGCACGCCGCAAGGCGCGCAGGCCGCCGCCGAACAGGCGCTCGCCGAAGGCGCCGAAATCATCATCGGGCCCTTGTTCGCGCAGGCGGTGCGCGCGGTCGGCGGCGTCGCGCGGCCGCGCGGCATTCCAGTGATCGCCTTTTCCACCGACGCCAGCGTGGCCACCAACGGCGTTTATCTGCTGAGCTTCCTGCCGGAGTCCGATGTCAAACGCATGATCGATTACGCCGTCGCACACGGCAAACGCTCAATCGCGGCGCTGATGCCGGACAATGCCTACGGCACGGTGGTGGAGGCGGCGTTCCAGCAGGATGTCGCCGCCCGCGGCGCGCGCGTGGTTGCGCTGGAGAAATATCCGCTCGATCCGAGCAAACTTGCCGAACCGGCGGGCCGCGTGGCGCAGGCCGCGAGCCGGGCCGACGCGATCTTTATTCCCGACGGCGCCGACGCGGTGCCGCAGGTGGTGGCGGCGCTGGAGGCGGATCACGTCAATCTCAAGCGCGTGCAGTTGCTGGGCACCGGACTGTGGGACGACCCGCGCATCTTCTCGACCCCGGCGCTGCACGGCGGCTTGTTTGCCGCGCCCGAGTCGAACGGCTTCCGCAATTTCTCGGCGCGCTATCGTTCGCATTACGGACAGGATCCGGTGCGCACTGCGACGCTGTCCTACGATGCCGTCGCGCTGGTTGCCGCGCTGGTCAAGACGCAAGGGCCGCAGCGCTTCAGCGAACAGGTGCTGACGACCTCGTCGGGCTTTGCCGGCATCGACGGCATTTTCCGCTTCCGCCCCAACGGCACCACCGAACGCGGCCTGGCAATATTGCGCGTCACGGCCACCGGGCCGCAGGTGGTCAGCCCGGCGCCCAAATCGTTTCAGCCGGGGACGTGAATTTAAGCGGCTAGATCCGCGACCACCGCGTCGAGTAGCGGGAATCCGCTTTGCGTCACGCGCAGCCGCCCGTCGCGCGTCGTTTCCACCGCGCCGCCTTCGCGCAGAAATGAAATCCGTTTCGGATCGAGCGTGCGGCCGGCAAGCTGCGTAAAGCGCTGCGGATCGATGCCTTCGGCGAGCCGCAGGCCCATCAGCAGGAATTCATCGCCCACTTCGCTGGGCGCCAGTTTTTCGTTCACGGTCAGCCCGCTGCCGGTGTCTTCCACCTGGCGCAGCCAGGCTTCCGGCCGCTTGCCGGTTTCGGTGGCGTAGCGGCGGCCCTCGAGGGTGAGCCGGCCATGCGCGCCCGGCCCGATGCCGGCATAGTCGTGCCCACGCCAGTAAACGAGATTGTGACGGCATTCCGCGCCCGGCCGAGCATGGTTGGAGATTTCATAGACCGGCAGGCCGGCCTCGCCGCAAATCGATTGTGTGAGATCGTAGAGATCGCGCGCGAGATCATCGTCGGGTACGGCGAGCTTGCCGGCGGCATGCAGACCTGCGAACGGCGTGTCGGGCTCGATGGTCAACTGATAAAGCGAGAGATGCTCGGCAGCCTCGCCAATCGCGCGTTTGAGTTCGGCGCTCCAGTCGTCGAGCGTCTGGCGCGGACGCGCGTAAATCAGATCGAACGAATAACGCTCGAAATTGGCGCGCGCGATGGCGACGGCATCGAGCGCTTCCTGCGCGCTGTGCAGGCGGCCGAGTTCCTTGAGCGCGCCATCGTCGAGCGCCTGCACGCCGAGCGAGACGCGGTTGACGCCGGCCGCACGAAAGCCGCGAAAGCGCGTCGCCTCGACGCTGGTCGGGTTGGCCTCTAACGTCACTTCCACGTCGGGCGCGACGCTCCAGTGTTTGGCGATCTCGTCGAGGATCGCTTGCACCGAGGCCGGCTGCATCAGCGAGGGCGTGCCGCCGCCGAAAAAAATGGTCGATACCGTGCGGCCCGGGACGCGCGCGGCGGTGGTGGCGATTTCCGTTTGCAGCGCGCGCACAAAGCGCTGCTCGTCGACGCCGCCATGGCGGACGTGGCTGTTGAAATCGCAATAGGGGCACTTCGACAGACAGAACGGCCAATGGACGTAGACCGCGAAGGGCGCAAGCGAGGAGTTAGGTAAACTCATGTTAAACATCTTAGGCCCCGGCGCGCGTTGCGGCCAGCGCGGATGCGCTTTCGCTGCGGACAAGTCATTAAAATTGTAACGATCGCACGCGGCGCAAGAGGTGCGCCGTCACTTGCGCAAACACGCTTGCGCCAGCTTGATGAAGGCGCGCGCACGATGCGACAGGCCCTGGCCCTTGGGCGGAAGCCCGTGCTTTTCCTCCGCGCTCATCTGCCCGAAAGTTTGGTCGAAGCCATCCGGCTTGAACAGCGGATCGTAGCCGAAGCCCTGTTCGCCGCGCGGCGGCCACACGATCACGCCATCGACGTTGGCCTCGAATTCCTCGAGATGACCGTCCGGCCAGGCAAGACAGAGCGCGGCGGTGAAATGCGCGCGCCGCTGTTCCTGCGTCCGCGCGCCGCGTTCGATCAACAGTGTCTGGATGCGGTTCATGGCGGCGCGGAAATCCTTGTCGGGCCCCGCCCAGCGCGCCGAATAAATGCCGGGGTCGCCGCCGAGCGCGTCGATCACCAATCCTGAGTCATCTGCGAAGGCTGTCCGTCCGGTCGCGTTTGCGGCTGCTGTCGCCTTGATGCGCGCATTCGCTGCGAAGGTTTTTCCTGTTTCTTTGGGTTCCGCGAGCCCAAGTTCGCCGGCCGATTGCGCTTCGACGCCGAAGGGCGCCAGCAGCTCGCGCATTTCCGTGAGCTTGCCCGGATTGTGGGTCGCGATCACCACCGGACCGGTGAGGCGTCTACTCACGTCACCGCCAATTTTTGCAAATCCACCAGCTTGCCGATGCCTTTGCGCGCGAGCGCCAGCAGCGCTGCGAACTGATCCTCGCTGAACGGCGTCTTCTCGGCGGTGGCCTGGATTTCCACGATATTGCCGTTGCCTGTCATGACGAAATTGGCGTCGGTTTCGGCTTCCGAATCCTCGGCATAATCGAGATCGAGCACGGCGGTGCCGTTGTACACGCCGCAGGACACGGCGGCGATATGGTCGCGCAGCACTTGGCCGTTATTCTGGCCCTTGAACATGTCGCGCGCCTTCATCCAGGCCAGGCAATCGGCGAGCGCCACCCAGGCGCCTGTGATCGAAGCGGTGCGGGTGCCGCCATCGGCCTGGATCACGTCGCAGTCGACGGTGATCTGCCGCTCGCCGAGCGCGCGCAGATCGATGACCGAACGCAAGGACCGTCCGATCAAGCGCTGGATCTCGACCGTGCGCCCGCCTTGTTTGCCGGCGGAGGCCTCGCGCCGTGTGCGTTCGGAGGTGGCGCGCGGCAACATGCCGTATTCGGCGGTGACCCAGCCGCGCCCCTGTCCCTTGAGCCAGGGCGGCAGCCGTTCCTCAAGGCTGGCTGTGACCAGCACATGGGTATCGCCGAATTTCACGAAACAAGAGCCTTCGGCATATTTCACGACGCCGCGCTCAAGCGACACGGCGCGCAATTCGTCGATCTGTCGGCGGCTCGGCCGCATGAATACTCCCCGGATTGCAGGCGCTGGCTATTTTTTAGCTGTCGGCGCACACCATAACCATAAGCCCGGCTTGAACAAGACCGACGGAATAGGCAATTGTTGACTGGATTGAAGGAGTTATCGCTTGGCCTCGCACGACGTTCCGATAGGCGTACCCCCGGCGGGACTGGCGGCGCTCAATGAGCGCTCGCGCGAGATTTTCCGCCAGATTGTCGAGAGCTATCTGACAACCGGCGAGCCGGTCGGCTCGCGCAATCTGTCGCGCATCTTGCCGATCACGCTGTCGCCGGCCTCGGTGCGCAACGTGATGTCGGATCTGGAGCAGCTCGGCCTGATCTTTGCCCCGCACACCTCGGCGGGCCGGCTGCCGACCGAACTGGGCTTACGTTTTTTCGTGGATGCGCTGATGCAGATCGGCGACGTGAGCGAAACCGATCGCAACGCGATCGAGTCGCAGGTGGCGGGCAACGGCAGCGGCAAATCGCTCGAAGCCGTGCTCACCGAAGCCTCGCAGGCTCTGTCGGGCTTGACCCGCTCGGCCGGCGTGGTGCTCACGGCCAAGAGCAATGTGCGGCTCAAGCATATCGAATTCGTGCGGCTGGAGCCGGAGCGCGCGCTGGCCGTGCTGGTGGCCGAAGACGGACAGGTGGAAAACCGCGTGCTCAACGTGCCGGCGGGGCTGCCGACGTCGGCGCTGATCGAGGCCGGCAATTTTCTCAACGCGCGCATCCGCGGCAAGGCGTTGTCCGAATTACGCGGCGAGATCGAAAAGGCGTTGACGCAGGGCGAGGCCGAGCTCGACCAGTTGACGCAGAAGATCATTTCCGCAGGGCTGGCGAGCTGGTCGGGCGGCGATGGCGACGACCGGCAACTGATCGTGCGCGGCCACGCCAATCTGCTGGAAGATCTGCACGCGCTCGACGACCTGGAGCGGGTGCGCTCGCTGTTCGATGCGCTGGAAACCAAGCGCGGCGTGATCGACCTGCTCGGCCGCGCCGAACGCGCCGAAGGCGTGCGCATCTTCATCGGCTCGGAGAACAAGCTGTTTTCGCTGTCCGGATCGTCCACCATCGTGGCGCCCTATCGCGACAGCAAAGGCAGCATCGTCGGCGTGATTGGGGTGATCGGGCCGACGCGGCTCAATTATGCCCGCGTCATCCCGATGGTCGATTACACCGCGCGGGTGGTGAGCCGGCTGCTGTCGGCATGAAGCTTGATTTTTGGTGTCCAAGCCCTGATATCGGGGCAAGCATTTGATACTTGGGGTTGAACGGCGATGGATAACCGCAAATGACCGATCCGACAGCGCGGCAGGGTGCCGCGACCGACGTGGGCGAGACCACCCCCGAGGCGCATCCGCCCGAATTGGTGCCGGCCGAGCAGGTGACCGCAGCTCTTGGCGCCGCCGCGGAATTCAA
The DNA here is from genome assembly GCA_036268675.1 of Pseudolabrys sp. Lineage (GTDB taxonomy): Bacteria > Pseudomonadota > Alphaproteobacteria > Rhizobiales > Xanthobacteraceae > Pseudolabrys. Next base: position 1,773 of record DATATS010000062.1, on the reverse strand, counting down.
GGACAAGCTGCTGCGCACGCTTGCCGAGATGGAAAACCTGCGCAAGCGCACCGAGCGCGAGGTCGCCGACGCGCGCCAATACGCCATCGCCAATTTTTCCCGCGACGTGCTGGCGGTCGCAGACAACATGCATCGCGCGCTGGAAGCGATCGATTCCGAGTTGCGTGACTCCGCCGACACCAAGATGAAATCGCTGGTCGAAGGCGTCGAATTGACCGAGCGCGAATTGATGAAAGTTCTCGAACGCAACGGCGTGAAGATGTTTTCTCCCGCCGGCGAGAAGTTCGATCCGAACCTGCATCAGGCGATGTATGAGATAGAGACCCCGGAATTGCCCGCGGGTCACGTTGCGCAGGTGATTCAGGCCGGCTACATGCTCGGCGAGCGCGTTCTGCGCCCGGCGATGGTTGCAGTGAGCAAGTCGGGGCCGAAATCGCAAGCCTCCGCCAAAGATCATTCGGGCGACGCGGCCTGATCGCACCGGCATCCGCCTTGCTGCTACCGCGCGACAGTGTCGCAGCCTGCGCATCGCTCGTCCGCCGCTCCGACTCTCTTTAAGAACGCCGCGTGCCGCTTGCCGTCGCGCGCATGCGCGAAGGCTTTATTCGGCCTAGCGGAAAATCATTTCTTAGAATCGTTTCAAGGCGGGGGCGCGATCGCCGCGCCCGCCATTGGCAGTTTGGATTGATTATAAACTATTGATATTGCTGTATTTTTCGGTTGACGCCTGATCCTGCGCAATCAATGGTGCGGCACCGAATTTAGGGCGAGGACATCATGTCGAAATCAATCCAGGTTCTTTGCGCGCTGCTGGCCTTCGTTGCGGTGTCGGCGGTAACGCGCGCGCAGGCCGATGCGCTTTCCAACGGCGTCACGAACTACAAGCCCTTCGCGGTCGAACGCATCGGCATCGCGCTTGCGGGCGCCAAGAAATTGCAGGCGGCGGTGAAGGCAAAAGACACCAAGGCCGCGCAAGCCGCCTGGATCGCATCGCGAAAAGGTTGGGAAGCCGCCGAGCCGATCACCGGGGAATTCTTCCCCAAGCTCGACGACGCCATCGACGCCTGGCCCGACGCCAAGCAGGGTTATCACGCAATTGAAGCCGCGCTTTTTTCCGGCAAGCTCGACGAGATCGGCGCTCCGGTCGACAAGCTCGTCGCCGACTTGACCGAGTTCAACAAGCAGGTGAGCGCGCCCGGTTTCAAGTTCACGCCGCAAGGGCTGCTCAATGGTGCGACCAAGCTCGCTTACGAGATCGGCGAGAACAAATCGAAGGGCGGCGAGTCGCCTTATGCCGGCACCTCGATCAACGACATTTTCGAAAATAACGAAGGCATCGAGGCGGTCTATAAGCTCGTCTTCCACAATGCCCTGAAGGCGCGCGACGCCAAGCTCGACAAGGCCATCATCGACAAGATCGAGGACGTCGAGAATTTCGTCAAAGACAAGAACCTCAAGAACGTCGATGCTGCCGGCCTGAACAAGGCGGGCGAGGAACTGGCGGTGCTGCTGCAAAACGCGGCGCCCAAGCTCAACCTGCAAAAGCCCAAGCTCGGCGACTAGGACGATGACCGTCGCCCCAGCCATGATGCGCGGACGGTACGCGGCGATAGCGGCTCTCGCCGGCCTGCTGGCGCTCGCCGCCATGCAGGCGCAGGCGCGGCCGATCCTCACCAAGGAAGGCGTGCTGCCGCCCGGCACCGAACTCAACGAAGAGACGCTCGACCAGCCGAACGAGCTGTTTTATTCCGAACTCGCCGGCGGCAAGCGGTC
>DATATS010000061.1:0-8593 GCA_036268675.1 Pseudolabrys sp. | reverse complement strand
TCGGGGGTATCGGTCATTGGCTTCGATATCGATGCCCAGCGCATTGCGGATTTGCGCGCCGGGGTCGACCGCACGCGCGAGGTCGAGCCTTCCGAACTGGCGATGCCCACGCTTGTTTACGCCAGCGATCCTGCCGCGCTCGCCAAGGCCGATTTTTACGTTGTGACGGTGCCGACGCCGATCGACGGCGCGCATATGCCCGATCTTGGCGCCATGCTCAGCGCTTCGAAGACCGTAGGCAGCGTCCTCAAGCGCGGCGATATCGTCGTTTACGAATCGACGGTGTATCCCGGCGTGGTCGAGGAGGAGTGCGTGCCGGTTTTGCAGACAGCGTCGGGGCTCAACGCCGGCGGCGACTTCACCGTCGGCTATTCGCCCGAGCGTATCAATCCGGGCGACAAGACGCATCGCTTCGAGACCATCAAGAAGGTGGTGTCGGCGCAAGACAAGGCGACGCTCGATATCGTTGCCGACGTCTATGGCTCGGTCGTGACGGCCGGCATCCATCGCGCGCCGTCGATCAAGGTGGCGGAAGCGGCCAAGGTGATCGAGAACACACAGCGCGACCTCAATATCGCATTCATGAATGAGCTGTCCGCCATTTTCCACCGGCTCGGAATCGACACCGGCGACGTGCTGGCGGCGGCGGCGACTAAATGGAATTTCATGAATTTCCAGCCGGGGCTGGTCGGCGGCCACTGCATCGGCGTCGATCCTTACTATCTGACCTACCGCGCCGAGAAGGCAGGCCACCATCCCGAAATCATTCTCGCCGGCCGGCGCATCAACGACGACATGGGCAAGCGGATCGCGCAGGAATGCGTGCGCAATCTCGAGGCGCGCAAGTGCACCAATGCGCTGGTGACGGTGCTCGGCATGACCTTCAAGGAGGATGTACCGGACATCCGCAATTCCAGGGTGATCGATATTGTGCGCGAACTGGAGCGCTCGGGCGTGCGCGTGCAAGTGCATGATCCGCTCGCCATGGCGGCTGCCATCAAAAAGGAATACGCAGTGACGCTGACGCCGCTCGACGCGCTTGAGCCGGCCGACGCGGTTATTCTTGCGGTCGCGCACCGAGACTATGTCAGCCAAGGCTGGCCGTTGGTGACGCGCCTGCTCAAGGGCGGCAAAGGTATCGTATTGGACGTGAAATCAAAACTCGATCGGGCGAAAAAGCCGGGAGCGATAGACCTGTGGCGGATGTAAATCCAGTCCTCGTCACTGGCGCGGCCGGTTTCATCGGCTTTCATGTGGCCAAGCGTCTCCTGGAAGAGGGCCGCTCGGTCGTCGGGCTCGACAATCTCAACAGCTACTACGATCCAAAGCTGAAGGAGGCGCGCCTCGCGCAACTCGCGAAATCCAAAGCGTTTCGCTTTGTCAGGCTCGATCTTGCCGATCGTGGCGGCATCGCCGCTTTGTTTACCGAGCACAAGTTTCCTCACGTCGTTCATCTGGCGGCACAGGCTGGCGTGCGGCACTCGCTGGTCGATCCGCTGGCTTACGCGAACGCCAATCTTGTCGGCTTCGTCAATGTGCTGGAGGGCTGCCGGCACACCGGGTGCCAACATCTGGTCTACGCATCGTCATCGTCGGTCTATGGCTCGAATTCAAAACTGCCATTCCGTACGTCCGAAAATGTCGATCATCCGCTCAGCATCTATGGCGCTTCGAAGAAGGCGAATGAGCTGATGGCTCATTCGTATTCGCATCTGTTTGGGCTGCCGACGACGGGCTTGCGCTTCTTTACCGTCTACGGCCCGTGGGGCCGGCCGGATATGGCCATGTGGCTGTTTGCGGCGGCTATCCTGGATGGAAAGCCCATCAACCTGTTCAACAACGGAAACATGAAGCGCGATTTCACCTATATCGATGACGTCGTCCGGGCGGTGACCCGCCTTGTCGAAAAGCCCGCCAAACCCGACCCCGCCTGGTCAGGCGAGAACCCGAATCCGGCGTCCAGTTCCGCTCCATGGCGAATCTACAATATCGGTAACAATAATCCTGTCGATGTGCCGCATGTGGTCGATCTGATCGAGCAGGCGATCGGCAAGAAGGCCGTCCGCAAGATGCTGCCGATGCAGGCCGGCGACGTCCCCGCCACGTTCGCCGATGTCGACGATCTGATGCGGGATGTCGGGTTCAAGCCGTCAACGCCGATCGCCGATGGCGTCGCCGGATTTGTGGCATGGTATATGGATTACCGCCGCGGATCGATTGGCTGAAGATAGATTGCCGCCAGGGACGCATTTGATGTCGAAAAAGATTGCACTGATCACCGGCGTGACCGGACAAGACGGAGCCTATCTCGCCGAGTTTCTGCTGGGCAAAGATTATGTCGTGCACGGCGTGAAACGGCGTTCGTCTTCGCTCAATACCGAGCGGGTCGACCATCTCTATGCCGACCCTCATGTCGAAGGCACGAATTTTCACCTGCATTACGGCGATATGACCGATGCAACGAATCTCATTCGCCTGATGCAGGAGACGCAGCCGACCGAGATTTACAATCTTGCAGCCCAGAGTCACGTGCAGGTAAGTTTCGAGACGCCGGAATACACCGCCAATTCCGACGCACTCGGAACGCTGCGTCTGCTGGAGGCCATCCGCATCCTGCGGATGGAGAAGCAGGTGCGTTTCTATCAGGCCTCGACGTCGGAGCTTTACGGCAATTCGCCGCCGCCGCAGAACGAAAAAACGCCTTTCGCTCCGCGTAGTCCGTACGGCGCCGCCAAGCTTTATGCCTATTGGATCGCGGTGAACTATCGCGAGGCTTATGGCATCCATGCTTCGAACGGAATTCTATTCAACCACGAGAGCCCGATCCGCGGCGAGACTTTCGTGACCCGCAAGGTATCGAGGGCAGTCGCGGCGATCGAACTGGGTCTCCAGGACGAGCTTTTCATCGGCAATCTGAACGCCCGGCGCGACTGGGGCCATGCCCGCGACTATGTCGAGGGAATGTGGACGATGCTGCAACAGCCGCAGCCCGACGATTACGTGCTGGCGACCGGCGAAGGCCACAGCGTGCGCGAATTTGTCGAGCGCGCCTTTGCGGCGATCGATCGCCGCATCCGATGGCAGGGCGAAGGCGAGGCCGAGATCGGCGTCGATGAAGCGACCGGCAAAACGCTGGTCAAAGTCGATCCGCGCTATTTCCGCCCCACCGAGGTCGACGATCTTGTCGGCGATGCGTCGAAGGCGCGTTCAAAGCTCGGTTGGAAGCACCGCGTGACGTTCGAACAGTTGGTCGTCGAATTGGTCACGTCGGACCTGAAGAGGGCCCGCGCCGGCAAGCCGTAATCACTATGCGCCACCGCCTGGCACAGGCACGGTGCGGGGCGTGCGATCTTCGGTGTCGAATATCCAAACCAGCCCGCCCACCATGCCGAGCACCAGGAAGCCGGCGCCGAACAACAGCGAGACGATAAGGCCGTCGCTCTCGGGCAGGCCGGCGTAGGCAAACGCCGCCACCATGGCTCCCTCGCGCACGCCCCAGCCGGCAATTGAAATCGGCACGATGCTGATGAGGATGACCGGTAGAACCAGAAACAATGAATTGGCCAGCGAAAGGTCCGCGCCGACGGATTGCGCGGCACACCATGCGGCAGCGGCGCTGAGCAGGTGAATCAGTGCGGACAAAACCGCGATCGAGAGCAGGTCGCGCGGCGAGCGCAATATCGCGATGGCAATCCCGGCCGTCGCGACAAGATGGCGTGTCAGCGACCAGCGTTGCAAGAAGCGCAACTTGTCCCAGGCAAGCGCGATGAAAATGACACCTGCCGCGAGGGCGCCGAATCCGATGACCAGCAATGCGCCGCGGCCGACAGGGTTGCGCACCAGATTGAGGCTCCACGGCAGGCAAATGACCACGATTGCCGCCAGTGCGACGACACCGACGACGCGGTCGAGAAAGACCGAATAGGCGGCAATGCGCCAATTGGTTTGCTTGCCGACGAGCCAGATCCGCATGGCGTCGCCTCCGACACTGGAGGGAAGGGTCTGGTTGAAGAAGATCGCGATGATGCTGAGACGAAACAGCCCGCCCAGCGGCAGCTCGGCGCCGCACGCGGTGACGATCCGTCCCCAGCGCAGCGCGAGCAGAAAGACCTGTATCAGTAGCAGCAGCAGCCCAAGCCCGAGCCAAACCGGATTCGTGTGGGTCAGGCGGTCGGCGACTGTGCCGATATTGACGAGGTTCAGCGCAAAATACAGCAGAAGCCCGGATATCGCCGCCTTGACGACGAGGGATAGCACCCGGCGCATGGAATCTCCTGGACTGGCGGCATGGTTTCAACGGCCACAATCGGTTGCCGTTTCACCGCTGTGAAGTCAAGAAATTCAATCGTCTTCCGTGCCGAATATCGGTCTGTAACGCATTGAATGAAAACGTGTTCACTGTGTTTTCCGGGGGCGGTCGCCAGCCGGCGGCGAGCATGCTAGGGGTGGCGGTGTCGAGGATCGCGGCGAGGGGGTTTCGTTAATCAGATGACGCAAGCCGTAAAGCCGGACGCGGAGAAGCCATTGCGGGTCGGCGTAGTGGGCGTCGGCGTGATGGGTTCAAACCACGCGCGTGTGCTCGCCGGACTGCCCGACGTCGAGCTCGTCGGTGTTGCCGATCCCGACCGCAAGCAGGTGGATTTCGTCGCGCGAACCCTCGAGTGCGCCTCGGTCGTCAGCGTCGCAGATTTGCTCGATCTTAAGGTGGACGCCGTCACGATTGCGGCGCCGACGCATCTTCACCACGAGATTGCGCTCGCCTGCGTCGCCCGCGGCGTTCACGTCATGGTGGAAAAGCCGATTGCCTCGTCGGTCGAGGAAGGCAACGAAATCATCGCCGCGGCGCGTCGCGCCGGCGTCACCTTGATGATCGGTCACGTCGAGCGCTTCAATCCGGCGGTCGAAGCGATCAAGGAGGCCATCCGCGGCGAGATCATTCTTTCGATCGGCATCACGCGCGTCGGCCCGTTTCCGCCGCGTATGTCGAATGTCGGCGTGGTCATCGATCTGGCCGTGCACGACATCGATCTGATCCGCTGGTTCACCGATAGCGACATCGTCGAGGTGCAGCCGCAACTTTCCAGCGCGGTCGCCGAGCGCGAGGATATCGCGCTGTTGCAGTTCCGCACGGCTTCGGGCGTGCTCGCCCACATCAACACCAACTGGCTCACGCCGTTCAAGGCGCGCAACGTCACTGTCGCCACGCGCGGCAAATACATCATGGCCGACCTGCTCACCCGTCAGGTGACCGAATGCTTCGGCTTCCAGCCGGACGGCAGCTATTCCATGCGTCATCTCTCGGTCGGTTACGCCGAACCGTTGCGCTCCGAACTGCTTGCGTTCCTGCGCGCGGTGCGCACCGGGGATCCGCCGGCGGTCACCGGCGAGGAAGGCGTCGCCAGCCTCGAAATCGCCACGCGTTGTCTTGCCGTCCGGCCGTGGGCGGCCTCCGCCTCGCAACGACCGGCGCCCCGCGTGGTCGCCGGCTGAAACGCCACCGTCGGCTGGATGCGCGAGCGCTGTCTTCAAGATTTGGACGTTTTATGAATCAGCGACCCACTTCGCCGTCAATTCCATTCATTGATCTGTCCGCGCAACGCCGCCGTCTGGGCGGCGCGATCGATGCCGCGGTTGCGCGCGTGCTGGCTCATTGTCAGTTTATGCTCGGCCCCGAGGTCAAGACCTTCGAGGCGGAACTTGCGGCGTTTTGCGAGGCCAAGCACGTTGTCACTTGCGCGAGCGGAACGGATGCCTTGGTGCTCGTGCTGCGGGCCAAAGGCATAGGTCCGGGTGACGCGGTGATCTGCCCGTCATTTACGTTCTGCGCGACCGCAGAAGTCGTAGCGCTGGTCGGGGCGACGCCCGTGTTCGTCGATGTGGACGCGGCAACATTCAACATCGACGCCAAGGGCATCGCCGGCGCGGTGGCGGCCGCCAGGCGCGCCGGGCTGACGCCCAAAATGGTGATCCCGGTCGATCTGTTCGGCCTTGCAGCCGATCACGCCGCGGTTGCGACTGCCGCCAAGGTCGATGACCTCCTCATCCTCGACGATGCCGCGCAGGGTTTCGGCGCGACGTTCAACAACCGCCGGCTCGGCACGTTCGGTCATGCGACGGCGACCAGCTTCTTCCCGGCGAAGCCGCTCGGCTGCTACGGCGACGGCGGTGCGGTGATCACCGATGACGGCGAACTGGCCGATCTCATGCGCAGCCTGCGCATGCACGGGCAGGGCAGCGACCGCTATGACAATGTGCGGATCGGTCTCGCCTCCCGCCTCGATACGATCCAGGCCGCGATTCTGATCGAGAAGCTGAAAATCTTTCCGGATGAGATCGCCGCACGCGACCGGGTGGCGCGCCGCTACTCCGAGGCGCTTGGCGATGTTGCCACCATTCCGGCGGTGCCCGCGGGCACGAGTTCAGTATGGGCGCAATATACAATCCGCGTGTCGGGCAATCGGCGCGACAAAGTGGCGGCCGCGCTCAAGTCCGAAGGCATTCCGACGGCGATCTATTATCCGATCCCGCTACATCGGCAGCAGGCCTACAAGCATTACCCGGTGGGCGACGGCGGCGTGACCATAAGCGACCGCTTGGCCGCCGAGGTGATCAGCCTGCCGATGCACGCCTACCTCGATGAAGCGACTCAGGACCGCATCATCGACGCGACACGGCGTGTGCTGAATTCTTGAGAGTTTTGAGCCGGATGTTTCCGAGACGCGGCTGATTTTGAAATATCAGGGCTTCCTCAAACCGGTCGAAGTGAAGTAGCACTGCCGGCTGAGTGCTTGGGCGTACATTGAATGAACTGGCGGCAATCCAATACGCGCCTGCGCCGGCTTGAGGCGGAGGCAATCCATATTATTCGCGAGACCGTCGCCGAATTTCAAAATCCGGTGATGCTCTACTCGATCGGCAAGGATTCGAGCGCGATGCTTTATCTCGCGCAAAAAGCGTTCGCGCCTTCCAAGCTGCCGTTCCCGTTGCTTCATATCGACACCACCTGGAAGTTCCGGGAGATGATTGCATTTCGCGACGCCACGGTGGCGCGGCTCGGCGTCAACCTGCTGGTGCATGTCAATGAACAGGGGCTTGCTCGCGGCGTTTCGCCCATCGCGTCCGGCTCTTCGATGCATACGCATGTGATGAAGACCGAAGGTCTGCGCCAAGCCATGGACAAATGGCGTTTCGACGCAGCCTTTGGCGGCGCCCGTCGTGACGAGGAAAAATCCCGCGCCAAGGAGCGCATCTTCTCGCACCGGTCTGCCGGCCATGGCTGGGACCCGCGCAACCAGCGCCCGGAGCTGTGGCGCATCTTCAACACGCGCATCAAGGCCGGCGAATCCATGCGCGTATTTCCGCTGTCGAACTGGACCGAACTCGACGTCTGGGAATACATCCGCGCCGAGGATATTCCCGTAGTGCCGCTGTATTTCGCCAAAGAGCGCCCGGTGGTGACGCGCGACGGCAGTTTGATCATGGCCGACGACGAGCGTCTCCCGCTCTCGCCGGGCGAGACGCCGAAGATGACACGCGTGCGATTCCGCACGCTCGGCTGCTATCCGTTGACCGGCGCAATTCCGTCGGACGCGGCGACGCTCGATGCGATCATCGCCGAAATGCGCGCCTCGAAAAGTTCCGAACGGCAGGGCAGGCTGATCGATCATGACGAGGCCGGATCGATGGAAAAAAAGAAACGGGACGGGTATTTCTGATGAGCGGCCGCACATCAGCCGGCGCCGCTGTGAGCACGCCAGCCGGCGCCGATCTGCGGCCGGCGCTGCGTTTTCTCACCTGCGGCTCAGTTGACGATGGCAAGTCCACGCTGATCGGGCGACTGCTCTACGAGCAGAATTTGATTTTCGAGGACCATCTGAGCGCGCTTGAGCGCGACTCAAAGCGGCACGGCACCACCGGCGCCGACGTCGATTTCGCGCTGCTGCTCGACGGGCTGGAAGCTGAGCGCGAACAAGGCATCACCATCGACGTGGCGTATCGCTATTTCTCGACGCCACGCCGCGCTTTCATCGTCGCCGATACGCCCGGCCACGAGCAATATACCCGCAACATGGCGACCGGCGCGTCCAACGCCGAACTTGCAGTGCTGCTGGTGGACGCGCGCAAGGGCTTGCTGGCGCAGACGCGGCGTCACGCCATCATCGCAAGTCTGTTGGGCATCCGTTACGTCGTGCTGGCGGTGAACAAGATAGATCTGCTTGACGAGCCTGAAGCCGTGTTCAAGCGAATTTCCGCTGAGTTCGGCGGCTTCGCCGCCGGGCTTGGTTTCAAGGACGTCGTCTGCGTCCCGATCTCAGCACGCTTTGGCGACAACGTCTCCTCGCGCAGCGTCCGCACGCCCTGGTATTCCGGCCCGCCGCTGCTCGAATATCTAGAGACGGTGAACGTCGAGGACGACCGCGGCGCCAAACCGTTTCGCCTGCCGGTGCAATGGGTCAACCGGCCGAACGCGGACTTCCGTGGTTTTGCCGGTACGATTGTCAGCGGCAGCGTGGGTGAGGGCGACGAAATCGCCATCCTGCCGTCTGGTCACACGACCAGGGTCAAGCGGATCGTCGGCGCCGGCGGCGACCTG
>DATATS010000060.1:0-3225 GCA_036268675.1 Pseudolabrys sp. | reverse complement strand
GCCTTTAAGATCGGCAACGCCGTCGCCGGTCAGCGCCGACACCATGAAGGTTGCTTCGAAAGCGGCTTTGCCATTGGCGGCCTGCGCCAGCGTCAAAAGCTTTTCCTTCGCCACCACGTCCACTTTGTTGAGGATCAGGATTTTCGGCTGCTTCACTTCACCCAGTTTTTCGACGATGGCCTCGGCTTCCTCTTCCAGCCCCTTGCGCGCATCGATCAGCACGCCGACCAGATCGGCGTCATGCGCGCCGCTCCACGCGGTCGTCACCATGGCGCGGTCGAGCCGGCGCTTGGGCGAAAAGATTCCCGGCGTGTCGACGAAGACGAGCTGCGCGTCGCCCTGCGCAGCGATACCGCGGATGAGCGCGCGCGTCGTCTGCACCTTGCGCGACACGATGGTGACTTTCGAGCCGACCAGCGCGTTGAGCAATGTCGACTTGCCGGCGTTGGGTGCGCCGATGAGTGCCACGAAACCGCAGCGCGTGTCGCTCAAGGGAACAGTCTCGTCAGGCATCGAGTTTGTCCGCGGCGATCCCGACGCGCGTCAACATGGCGCTCGCAGCCGCCTGTTCGGCGGCGCGCTTGGAGGCGCCGACGCCTTCGGCGGGCTGGCGGCCGGGGAGCACGACGGAGACGCGAAATTCGGGGTTGTGATGCGGACCGCTGCGCGCCAATTCGCGGTAGGCCGGCGTCGGCAAGCCCCGCCCTTGCGCCCATTCCTGCAACAGCGTCTTGGGATCGCGCAAAGGTCGCAGCGGTTTGAGCATGCGCGCCTTCCAGAACAGATCGACCAGCACTTCGGCCTTCTTGTAGCCGCCGTCGAGGAACACCGCGCCGATCAGCGCCTCGCAGGCGTCGGCCAGAATGGTGTCGCGCGCGCGTCCGCCGGCATGCGATTCCGAATTGCCGATCTTGAGTGCGGGACCGAGATCCATGGCGCGCGCAACCTCGGCACAGGTTTCCTTGCGCACCAGATCGGCAAGCCTGCGCGACATTTCGCCCTCGTTCGCCTTGGGGAAGGCGCGGTAGAGCATGTCGGAAATCACCAGGCCGAGCACATGATCGCCGAGAAATTCCAGCCGTTGATAGCTGCCCGAACGATTTCCGCCGGAGAGCGCCGAAATATGCGTGAGCGCGCGTTCAAATAGCGCCTTATCGGCAAATTTGTAGCCGATGCGGCCTTCGAGTGCTGTCCTGTCCTTGGCCTTGCTGCGGCTCATCGGATGATCGTGAACAACCGCCCCCAGCGCACCGACACCGGCCAGCGCCAGAATTCCCAGGCGCGCTCACCTTCATAGACGGAGAAGAAGATGATCTGCGCCTTGCCGATGATGTTCTCGAACGGCACCATGCCGACGGGCTTGGCAAAGCGGCTGTCGGTCGAATTGTCGCGATTGTCGCCCATCATGAAATAGTGGCCGGGCGGCACGGTATAGACTTGCGTGTTGTCGGCAAAGCCGTTGTCGACGAGGTCGAGCGTATAAAAGCTCTTGCCGCTCGGCAGCGTATCCTTCCAGCGCTTGATCGGGGCTGCGCGCGTGCCTTCCTCTTTCTCGACAAAGGGAGGCGCCAGTTCGTGCTTGATCGGCGTGCCGTTGAGGATGACCTGGCCCTCTTTCATCTGAATCGTGTCGCCGGGCAGTCCGATGATACGCTTGATGTAGTCGGTGTCGGGCTCGCCCGGCGGGCGGAACACGACGACATCGCCGCGCTTGGGCAGCCAGTCGCCCGGAATGCGGCCGGAGAACAATGGCGGCGAGAGCGGAAACGAATAGTGGGTGTAGCCGTAGCTGTATTTCGACACGAATAGATAATCGCCGACCAGCAGTGTCGCCTTCATCGAACCGGACGGAATATTGAACGGCTGAAACAGAAAGGTGCGGATCACCAGCGCGATGATCAACGCATGAATGACGACGCGGACTGTTTCACCAATGCCGCCTTCTTTTCGCTTTGTGCTGGATGTCACGCTTATTGCGCCTTTCGTCTCGCCGGGTGGCGAAGCGCCCCGGCCAGCCTTGTAGCGACTCGACCTTACCCACGCAATCAAGAACCCCGCGGCCGCTGCATAAGCAGTTGGTCCGATTGAGGTTCCTGTCGTCGACTCAATCCGGGGCGCGCGCCGGCTGCGCCGAAATCACCACGATCGCCTGCGCGGTCGGGCCTTCGTCGGTGAGCGAGACGTCGATGCGCGCTTCGCAATCGGCCGGGGTGATGGCCTTGAGGCGCCGGAGCGCGCCCCCGGTAAGCGTCATGGTGGGACGCCCGCCCGGAAGATTGACCACGCCCATGTCGCGCCAGAACACGCCGCGCCGAAAGCCGGTGCCAAGCGCCTTGGCGCAGGCCTCCTTGGCGGCAAACCGCTTGGCATAGGTCTCGATTGCCTTGGCGCGGCCTTCCGCCTTGGCGCGCTCGGCGCCGGTGAAGATACGGCCGAGAAAGCGTTCGCCGTGGCGCTCCATCACGCGCGCGATGCGCCGCACGTCCACGATGTCGGAGCCGAGCCCGATGATCATGCGCTTTCCTCGCGCATGATCTTATCCGAAAACCGGTACTCATCCCCGATCGGGGTCGAGGACATGCTTTTCGGGATCATGCGCGTGCCCGCCCGCGGTCCATGGCGGCGCGCATGAGTTTCACGCTCTGCGCGAGGCCATCGAACACGGCCTCGCCGACCAGAAAATGCCCGATATTAAGCTCGACGATCTGCGGCAGCGAGGCGATGGTTCCCGCGCTGGCATAGTCGAGGCCATGGCCCGCATGCACCTCCAGCCCCGCATTCTTTGCGAGTTGCGCGCCGGCGCGGATCAACTCCCATTCGGCATTTGCCTTGGCTGTTTGGTCCTCGGCCAGCGCGTCGCACCAGGCGCCGACATGAATCTCGATCACCGGCGCACGCAATTTCGCGGCCGCCTCGATCTGCCGCGTTTCGGCGGCGATGAATAGCGAAACGCGAATCCCTGCATCGTTCAGCTTCGCGACAAACGGCGCCAGCTTGTTGTGCTGCCCCGCGGCATCGAGCCCGCCTTCGGTCGTGCGCTCGCTGCGTTTCTCCGGCACGATGCAGACGGCGTGCGGCGCGGTCTTGAGCGCGATGCCAAGCATTTCATCGGTCGCCGCCATCTCGAAATTGAGCGGCTTGTCGATCTCCGCCTTCAGGCGCGCCATATCGTCATCGCGAATGTGACGCCGATCCTCGCGCAAATGCGCGGTAATGCCGTCGGCG
>DATATS010000059.1:0-1727 GCA_036268675.1 Pseudolabrys sp. | reverse complement strand
TCGAAGCCCCACTCGTCTCGCAACAGATCGCGCAGCAGTTCTCGGTGCGCCGTGCAGGGCATGCCGGAAAGATCGTGAAAGCCAACCATGATCGCGCCGACGCCGGCCTCTATCGCCGCCTTGAAGGGCGGCAGCACAGTGTTGTGCATGCGGTAAGGGCTCGCATCGACGGTATTATAATCGCGCCCTGCTTCGGCAAAGCCGTAACCGGCGAAGTGCTTGGCCGTCGCCATCATCGTGTCCGGCCGTGCCAAGTCATTTTGCTGATAACCCTCGACCATTGCCGCGCCAAACATCGCGCCGATGACGGGGTCCTCGCCGGGGCTTTCCGCGCAGCGCCCCCAACGGGCGTCGCGCGAGACATCAAGCATCGGCGCCCATGCGAGCGTAATGCCGGCGGCGGTCGCCTCGATCGCCGCCATGCGGGCCGTGCGGCGTATCAAGTCGGCATCCCAGCTACAGGCAAGCGCAAGCGGCAGCGGGAAAACGGTGCGGTAGCCATGGATTACGTCGAAGGAAAACATCAGCGGGATACGCTGCGGCGACTCCTCGACCGCGATGCGCTGCAACTCGCGCAATCGAGCCGCCCCGACACCGGCGCCCAGACAGCCAACTTCACCGCGGCGAACGCGGCTCTCAATATCGCCGGCAGCAGCGGCAGCGCCGGTGCTATCCGCCGTGGCCGTCAGCAAATTGAGTTGCCCTACCTTTTCGGTAAGGCTCATTCCAGCAATCGTTCTATCGATGAAGTCGGACATGATTTGCCCGATTGGCCAGTTGACGAACGCCCGCGTTACGCCGCCTTTAGCGTCCTGCGTCCCGGCGCCGGGCTGTCGCCGGAATCCGGCAACGGAGCAGCAACGAGACTTTCAAAGCGATCCACGATCGGTATGCCGGTTGTTTCGCTGGGCGTGAGGAAAAGGCCGTGACGCCGCGCCCAAGCGCCGCAGACTGGGCTGCTAGTCGCCCAGCATAACAGAATGGCAAGCGAAGCGCCGAGCAAAAGCGGCACGTACCACCAGAAATCTTCTGGCGTCCAATACCAGGCGATGACGCCGACGAGCAAAGCGACGAACGTGTGCGGGGCGAAAGCGCGCGTCGATTGCCACAGCCCGGTGCCGCTAGAGCCGCGCAACTGCGCGCCCCACCGCGCGGTGCGACCGAACAAAATGTTGAGCACGAACCAGCTGTGCGACAGCATGAAAATCGGGGCCAGCAGCATCGACAGCGCACTTTCCGCTATGACGCCGAGGACTGCGCGCGAGGCGCCGCCGTAATCGCGTAGAGCCGGCCGGTCGCGCAGCAGGAGTACGGTTGCGAGAATCTTAGGCCCAAACAGCATCACCATAGCGGCGACGGCGAGGCTGATGAACGCGACCGTGTGCGAGATCGGCCATGCCAGCATCGGATAGCGGCCAAGATAGGTGACCGCCGTAACGTTTTCGAGCTCGATAGCATTGAGCGCGAACAGCACGACCAGAATAAGCCAGAGCGGCGACGAGAGATAACTCATCACGCCGAGCGCGAAATGCAGCCGGCTCGGCAGGCGCAGCCCTTGTGCGAACATCAGGGCGACGTGCTGCATGTTGCCCTGGCACCAGCGGCGGTCGCGCTTGAGGAATTCGATGAGCGTCGGCGGCGACGCCTCGTAGCTGCCGCCGATATCGGTCGCCAGCCAGACGTCCCAGCCGGCGCGGCGCAGCAGTGCCGCCTCGACAAAATCGTGG
>DATATS010000058.1:0-15441 GCA_036268675.1 Pseudolabrys sp. | reverse complement strand
GCGCGGTAGTTCATCACCAGCTGCTCGCCCAGCATCGGATTGCCGGAATATTGCCGGACCGCGGCGCCGTGCGCGGTGAGACAATAATAGCAGCGGTTCTGCGACGACACCGCGACCGCGATCATTTCGCGTTCGAGCCTGGACAGGCCTGACTCGCCCAGCATCAGGTCGTTGTAGAGGGCGACGAAAAGGTCCAGCTTCGCCATGTCGAAGGCGTAAGCGAGCAGGACATTGGGCACAAAGCCGAGTTTGTCCTGGCATTTCTTGAAATAGGCGGCCATCGCCGGCGAAAGCTTCACGGGGTCGAGGTTGAGCGCGATCACCGGCACGTCGTCGGCAACCGCCGGCGCGGCCTTGAGCACGAGCGGCTTGAGGGCCGGCTTACCCTGAGACTTACCCAGAGGTTTGGGTTGCGACTTCGTGGCTCCGTTCTTGCCGCCCTTGATGGCGCGCAAGGCCGGTTTGCCCTTCGGCATCGTTCTGCCGGGCTTCACGCGCGCCGCTTTGCTCGCGGCCTTTAGCGATTTACTGGCCTTGCCCATTCCCTCGCCCCTTGCAATTCCTCACCAAGCGCGAGACTACAATGTTCTGAAGCCCGGCGATACGATCCGACTGCACTGTTTTTACCTTTGCTGCCAGTATCTTAAGGGCCGAAACGCGCGCCGATTCGAGCGCGTCACGGCGGCGTCACCAAATGGTGTGTTGCTCTCGACGCGCGCGGGCGGAAGGTGAAAACTCCCGTCTCGGCCGCCGCTGATTCACTCAAAATTGCAACGAGGGTCCATGGCCGTTGAGCATGCCGGCAGCAAGATAGAAGTCGCGGCGGGCGCCGCCATCGAGGAGGCCGGCGCCGCGCTTAAGGGGCGCCGCAATGACATCCCGGCCACGTTCGTCGAGCAGCTTTTCGGCCACGCCGTGCCCGAGGACCTAGCGCGTTATGGTCCCGAAGATCTCGCGGCGCTCGCCGAACGTGCCTTCGATTTCCTCAGCCAGCGTCCGCCGGGCGCGCCCAAAATCCGCTGCCAGACCGTGCCGCTGCGCGACTCCGTCGACCGCAAGGCCGTGACGGTGATCGAGGCCGTCAACGACGACATGCCGTTCCTGGTCGATTCGATCATGGGCGAACTTGCCGAGCGCAGGCTCGACGTGCGTCTGGTGGCGCACCCGGTGTTCGGCGTGACGCGCGCCAATGGCAAACTCACGGTCATCGGCGCGCCGGACGCAGGCAGTGGCTCGCGCGAAAGCTTCATTCACATTCACATTGACGCGATCGAGGACGCGGCATTGTGCGGCATCATCGCGGCCGCCCTGCAAGCCGTGCTGGCCGAAGTGCTTTTGGCGGTGCAGGACTGGCGGCCGATGCTCGACCGCGTCAACGGCATCGTCGATGAACTGAAAACCAATCCGCCGCCGCTGCCGGTGGACGAAATCGCCGAAGCCGTGCAATTCCTGCAATGGCTGCTGGCCGACAACTTCACGTTCCTCGGACTGCGCAATTACACCTTCGACGGCAAGGCGCTGGAGCCCGAGTTCGACAGCGAGCTCGGCATCATGCGCGACCGCGCGCTGAAAGTTCTCAGGCGCGGCAACGAGCTGCTCGAATACACGCCGGAGATCATGGCGTTCCTCAAGGAGCCGCGCCCGCTGATCATCGCCAAAGCCAATATCCACGCCCGCGTGCACCGGCGTGTCTATCTCGATTATATCGGCGTCAAGCGTTTCGACGCCGCCGGCAACCTGCTCGGCGAACAATGCATCGTTGGGCTGTTCACTTCGACGGCCTATACGCGCTCGGCGCACAGCATCCCTTATCTTCGGCGCAAGCTCGCCGCGGTTGAACAGCGCGCCGGCTTCGATCCAGGCAGCCATTCCGGCAAAGCCATGGCAAACGTGCTGGAACATTATCCGCGCGACGAACTGTTCCAGGTGGACGAAGACACGCTTTATCGTTTCGCGCTGGCGATCATGCAGCTAGATGAGCGTCCGCGCGTGCGCGTGCTGGCGCGGCGCGACCGCTTCGACCGCTTCGTCTCGGTGCTGGTTTATGTGCCGCGCGAAAATTACGACAGCCACATGCGCGCGAAAATCGGCGCGTACCTCGCCGGCGTTTTCCTCGGGCGTGTCTCGGCGTTCTATCCGTTCTTCCCGGAAGGTCCGCTGGTGCGCGTGCATTTCATCATCGGCCGCTCGGGCGGCGCGACGGTCGACATCGAGCGCGCGACGTTGGAAGAAGAAGTCGGCAAGATCGTGCGCAGCTGGACGGATGGCCTCGCTGACGCGCTGGCGCTGGTCAATCCGCCGGCCAAGGCGCACGAATTGTTCGAACGCTATCGCGACGCCTTCTCGGGCGGCTTTCACGAGGCCTATTCGCCGCAACTGGCGGCGGGCGATATCCGCGTCATCGAGCAGCTCAGCGAGCAACGCCCGCTCGGCGTCGATTTCCACCACCGATTGGAAGAAGAACAACGCTCGGTCGGCCTCAAGGTCTGGAGCTTCAAGCGTCCGCTGCCGCTGTCCGAGCGCGTGCCGGTCCTGGAAAACATGGGTTTCCGGGTGGTGGACGAGCGCACCTTCCAGATTTTGCCCAAGGATGGCGATGGCCGCGAGGCCTGGTTCCACGACATGCTGCTGGTCGATCGCGACGGCGGCATGGTCGCGCTCGATAAGCTCAAGAGCCAGCTTGAGGCCGCCTTCCTGATGGTGATGCGCGGGCTCGCCGAGAACGACGGCTACAACGCGCTGACGCTGGCTGTCGGTCTGATGTGGCGCGACGTGGCGCTGATCCGCGCGCTGTCACGTTTCCTGCGCCAGATTCGTGTGCCCTATTCGCAGGATTACATGTGGGTGACGCTCACCAAGCACGCCGGCATCGCGGCCGATATCGTTGCGCTGTTCCACGCCCGCTTCGACCCGCGCGCGCAGACAGACCGCGTGGCAAACGAAAAGGAGATCGGCGAGCGCATCGAAACGCTGCTCGGCGAAGTCGAAAGCCTGGATGAGGACCGCATCCTGCGCCATTTCGTCAACGCCGTGCAGTCGGCGATCCGCACCAATTTCTATCAGACCGGCAAAGACGGCCAGCCAAAGCCAATGATCGCCGTCAAGTTCGAGAGCGGCAAGATCACGGACATGCCGCTGCCGCGCCCGCTCTACGAAATTTTCGTCTATTCGCCGCGGCTCGAAGCCGTGCATATGCGCTTCGGCAAGGTGGCGCGCGGTGGCATCCGCTGGTCCGACCGGCCGCAGGATTTCCGCACAGAGATTTTGGGGCTGGTGAAGGCACAGCAGGTCAAGAACGCGGTGATCGTTCCGGTCGGCGCCAAGGGCGGCTTCGTGCCCAAGCTGATGCCGAAGAACGCCTCACGCGACGTCGTGCAGGCCGAGGGCGTCGCCACCTACAAGCTGTTCATCTCGACGCTGCTCGATATCACCGACAATATCGGTCCCGACGGCGCGATCGTTCCGCCCGATTGCGTCGTGCGGCACGAGGGTGACGATCCTTATTTAGTGGTCGCCGCCGACAAGGGCACCGCGACGTTCTCCGACATCGCGAATGCCATTTCGGCCGAGCACGCTTATTGGCTGGGCGATGCCTTCGCCTCCGGCGGCTCCGCCGGCTACGACCACAAGGTCATGGGCATCACCGCGCGCGGCGCCTGGGAAGCCGTGAAGCGGCATTTCCGCGAGATGGACGTCAACATCCACGCCACGCCGTTTTCGGTCGTCGGCGTCGGCGACATGTCGGGCGACGTGTTCGGCAACGGCATGCTGCGCGAGGACACGACCAGGCTGCTGGCGGCGTTCGATCACCGCGATATTTTCATCGACCCCGATCCCGATCCGAAGGCGAGCTTTGCCGAGCGCAAGCGGTTGTTCGCGCTGCCGCGTTCGAGCTGGCAGGACTACGACAAGACGCTGATCTCGAAAGGCGGCGGCGTCTATTCGCGCACGTCGAAGGAAATCAGGCTTTCGCCTGAGGCCCAGAAATTGTTTGGCATTGCCGAAGCCGTCACGCCGCAGGCGCTGATGAAGGCGATCCTCAAGGCGAAAGTCGATCTGCTGTTTTTCGGCGGCATCGGCACTTATGTGCGGGCCGCAAGCGAAAATGAGGAGGCGGCCGGCGACCGCGCCAACGATGCGATTCGCGTCACCGGTGCAGATTTGCGTTGCAAGGTAATCGGCGAGGGCGCCAATCTCGGCATGACGCAGCGCGGCCGCATTGAGGCGGCGATGAACGGCGTGCGACTCAACACCGACGCCATCGACAATTCCGCCGGCGTCAACACCTCCGACGTCGAGGTCAACATCAAGGTTGCATTCAGTCCACTGCTGCACTCGGGCGCGCTCACGATCGAAGCGCGCAACGCGCTGCTGGTCGAGATGACCGACGAGGTCGCCCGCCTGGTGCTGCGCAACAATTACCAGCAGACGCTGGCGCTCTCATTGGCGCAACGGCGCGGCCTGGAAGACCTCGGCTTCCAGCAGCGCCTGATGCAGACGCTCGAAATGCACGGTCAACTCGACCGCGCGGTCGAATTCCTGCCCGACGAAATGACCATCAATGAACGGCGCAAGCGCAACGTGGCGCTGACGCGGCCGGAACTGGCGGTGCTGCTGGCCTATGCCAAGCTGACGCTCTATTCGGAATTGCTCGACTCGACCGTGCCGGACGACCCCTTCCTCGGGCGCGAACTCGGCCGCTACTTTCCAAAGGAAATGTCGGAGCGCTACGACGAGGCGCTGCATGCGCATCGCTTGCGGCGCGAGATCATCGCCACGCAACTGACCAATTCGATGATCAACCGCGGCGGCGCGACTCTCATTGTGCGTATCGCCGACCAGACCGGAGCAACGCCCGCCTCCATCGCCGCCGCCTTTGCCGCCGTGCGCAATAGCTTTGACCTGATCGAGCTCAATGGCGAGATCGATGGGCTCGACAACAAAATCTCCGGCAAGACCCAGCTTGAGCTTTACGCCGCCGTGCAGGATTTGCTGCTCGACCGGCTGGTCTGGTTCCTGCGCAATGTCGATCTGCATCAGGGGCTGGACAAAATTGTCGCGCATTATCGCGAGGGCATCGCGCAGGTCGAGGCGGCGCTCGTCGGCGCGCTGTCGAAACAGGCAACCAGTGTGCGTGACGCGCGCGTGGCAGAGCTGGTGAAAGCGAACGTGCCCGAGGCGCTGGCGCGCCGCATCGCCAGTCTGGCCGTGCTCAAAGCCGCGCCCGACATCGTGCTGGTGGCGGACCGCGCCAAGAAACCGGTCGGCGAAGTGACCGCGACGTATTTTGCGACCGAAGCTTTCTTCCAGCTCGACCGTGTCGCCAATGCCGTGCCGGGCATCGTGGTGTCGGATTATTTCGATCGGTTGGCGCTCGACCGCGCGCTCGATTCGATTGGGGATGCCGAGCGCAGGCTCACCGCCGCCATGGTCGGAAACGGCATGGCAGGCGCCGGCGCGGTGGACGAATGGGTGAAGCCGCGCCAGGCCGAGGTCGAGCGCATCCGTTCGGCCATTCAAGAGATCGCCGGTTCTGGCCTCACGCTATCGAAATTATCGGTGGCGGCGAGCCTGTTGGGGGATCTGGCGAGGGAGTGACGGGTTTAGTGCCTGAAATGCCGCACGCCGGTGAAAACCATCGCGACATTGTGCTCATCGGCCGCCGCGATCACCTTGTCGTCGTTGACCGAGCCGCCGGGCTGGATCACCGCGGTGGCGCCGGCTCCGATCGCGACCAATAGCCCGTCCGGAAATGGAAAGAAGGCGTCGGACGCAACCACCGAGCCTTTGGTCAACGGTTCCTTCAATTTCAAAGCCTGCGCCGCGTCTTGCGCCTTCAATGCGGCGATGCGCGCGGCATCGACCCGGCTCATCTGTCCGGCGCCGATGCCGACCGTGGCGAGGCCCTTGGCATAGACGATGGCGTTCGACCTCACGTGCTTGGCGACGCGAAAGGCAAAGCGCAGATCGGCCAGTTCGGCTTCGTTCGGCGCGCGCTTGGTTACGGCTTTCAATTGCATCTCGTCCACCACCGCGTTGTCGCGGCTTTGCACAAGAAGCCCGCCGGCAACAGACTTCACCGTCAAGCCGCTGGCGCGCGGATCGGGCAGGCCGCCAGCGAGGAGCAGCCGCAAGTTCTTTTTCGCGGCAATAATCTTGATCGCTTCGTCGGTCGCGTCAGGCGCGATGATAACCTCGGTGAAAATCTCGGTGATCGCCTTGGCCGCGTCAGCGTCGAGCGTGCGATTGAGCGCGACGATGCCGCCGAAGGCCGAGGTCGGATCGCAGGCCAGTGCCTTGCGACAGGCCTCGACGAGATTTTTGTCTTCGGCCACGCCGCACGGGTTGGCGTGCTTGACAATGACGCAGGCCGCGTTGCGCTTGGCGTTGAATTCGGCGACGCATTCGTAGGCCGCGTCAGTGTCGTTGATGTTGTTGTAAGAGAGCTGCTTGCCCTGCACCTGGCGCGCGCTGGAAACGCCGTATCGTTCGCCTGGCGCACGGTAGAAGGCAGCAGCCTGGTGCGGATTTTCGCCGTAGCGCAAGGCCTCGATCAACTTGCCGCCGAAGGCGCGGTAATCCGGCGCGTTGTCGTGCAGCGTGTCCGCGAACCAGTTGGAAATCGCCGCGTCATAGGTGGCCGTGCGCGCATAGGCTTTGGTGGCGAGTTTCTGCCGCAGTTCGAGCGAGGTCGCGCCGGCGTGTTGCTTAAGTTCGGCCAGCACCCTTTCATAATCGCTCGGTTCGACGACCACCGTGACGTCGGCGTGATTTTTGGCGGCGGCGCGGATCATGGCTGGGCCGCCGATGTCGATATTCTCGATGCAATCCTCGAACGGCGCGCCTTTCGCTACCGTTGCCTCGAACGGATAAAGGTTCACCACGAGCAGATCGATCGGCCTGACGCCGTGCTTGTCGGCCGCCGCGGTGTGTTCCTTGTTGCCGCGTATCGCCAGCAGGCCGCCATGCACCTTCGGGTGCAGCGTCTTGACGCGGCCATCCATCATTTCGGGAAAGCCGGTCAACTCGGATACGTCGATCGCCTTGAGCCCGGCGTCCTTCAGCGCCTTGGCGGTACCGCCGGTGGAGACGAGTTCGATATCGTATCCGGCCAGCGCGCGCGCGAATTCGGCCAGTCCCGATTTATCGGACACCGACAGCAGTGCGCGCGTGATGCGACGCGAATGGTTGGTCATGCGACGTGAACCTTGACCGACGAATCTCTGTCTTCACGCGCGCCGGTAGCACGAATCGACGGCGCGTTAAACTCGCAGCACATCACAGCGGCAATTCCGGCTCGTCCACGGGGCTCGCGCGCGCGCCAGCCGCCGCCGGCGGCGTGTGGCGCAGCGTCCAGCGCACTACCCGCTCCTTGCGCGCGTGGCCGTAGATCACGATCTGCACCGCGCGGCGCGGGCCGTCGGAGCCGGCAAGATAGACGCTTTCCTCGATTTCGACGGTCTCGCCGTAGCTGTGAAAGGTCCATAATTCGCGGTCGGGCAGCAGCAGGATCACGCCGCGCCCGTCGGCCAGCCGGTTAGCCTTGACCGCCGGATGCAGATGAAAGCGGATGGCATAGTCATCGGCGGCGCGCTCCGGCAAGGCGCTGCCGTCTGCGGCCGTGAACGAGTCCTCGCCGTCGAGCGCGCGGCCGTCGCGGCTCAGCGTCATCACCCGATTATGGATGACGCCGAATTTCCTGGCGTAGCCATCGTGCGACGCGAACAGCCGCGCGCCATCGGCGACGTCCTCGCGCGTGATGCGCAGATTGCGCGGGCCGGCGACGATCGGCGTACCGCCGAGCAGCCGGCGGATCGCGCGTGTACTAAGGAATTGGCACGACGAAGTGTCGTTGAAGGTGACGGTCGAATGCGCCGGTGTCGCGCGCGCCACCTGCCGCCAGTTCTCCTTGTTGACCGCGGGCATGCCGCAATTGACGACCAGCCGGTGAGTCTTCCACGACAGTTCGAACGACAGACAGCCGGCATGCGCTTCCTGGCTGACCGCAACCGGCGGCGGACGGCCGCTGTCCATCAGCAGCGCGGTATTGCCCGCATCCATCCGCTGATAACCGGAATGCGGCGCGTTCGACACCGGCGTTCCGCGCGCGTCGTCATAGGCGAGAACCGTAGCCAGCAGATCGACCGCCGTCGGCCCCATGCCGTTGAACTGCGCGAAATTGCCGTCGCCGTGGCGGAAGAACCGCAGCATCGGCATCATGCGGTCGATGGCGTTGTTGAGCGCCGGCGGCGGCGGCAGGTTGCGCGCGGAAAATAATTGTCGCAACGGCAGCAGGTCGATCAGCAATTCGATCAGCGTGCCCGGGTTGCGGCTGATGTGGCCGCCGTCGGGCAGGATTTGCGCGCGCAATTCCTCCGACAACCGCCGCACGTGTCCGTTCAGATGACCGGACTGCTCCTGCAGGCACAGCGTGGAATAGGTGAGCGCGATCACCGCCTGCAAACGCGGCAGCCCGTCGCGCGACTGCTTGAGCGAGCCGCGCAGATAGCGCACTTGCCGCGACAGGCTGCGGATGAAGCGGCGGTAGAAGCGCGCGTCGGCGTCCTGCAGAATGAACGGCGCCTGGCTGAGCCAATGCAGGATACGGCGCGATAGGGTGTCGAGCCGCCAGCCGGTCGCGTGCCAGCCGCCTTGCAAGTTTATCCAGTCGTCGATCAGCGAGCGGGCATTGGCGCGCGTCATCGCCGAGTCGGCGGCGCGCAAGTGGCGCAGCCAGGAAAAACCAAACAGCACGGCGGCCCATTCGTCGGACGGCGGCGTCATCTCAAAGGGCGAGCGCCGGTCGCAGATCACGACCTTGCCGGCGAAGGCAAATCGTCCGGCATAGATTTCGCTGGCGCGCGTGGCGTCGGCGGTGCGCAGATCCTGCGGCGCAATCACCAGCCGGTCGGTCTTGCCGGAGCCGAAGCGCCAGCGCAGCAGCGGGTGTGCGCGAACGCCGCCGAGCAGATCACGGAAGGCGCGGCGCCCAATGAGCATGGAGAGCCGACATCGTTCCGCGACCGAAACACGCATCATGAAGGCGCTCGTCCCCGGCGGTGCGGACCATGCCGCGCACGCGATCCCCACGATAGCGAAGGGACGCTGCATGGCCAATACGCGCGGCCGTTCGTGGGGTCAGGATGGTTGGCGAATGAGCCGGGCGGCATAAAAGCCGTCGATTCCGCCCCAGAGCGGATCGGGGTCGGGCAAATGCAGCGGCAGCGTGCGCAGATCGCCGTCGGCGCTGATGAATTCGGCGTGGCCGAAGACATCCTCTGCCGTAATCGGCCGGCGCGTCATGCGGGGATCGCGCGCCAGCAAAGCCGCGATTTGCTGTTCGGCTTCCTCGGGTTCCAGCGAGCACACGCAATAAACGAGCGTGCCGCCGGGCCGTAACAGGTCGACCGCGCGGTCGAGCAGGCGCGGCTGCAGCGCCGCGAGCGCGGTGAGATCGGCCTCGCTCTTGAGCCATGGCACGTCGGGATGGCGGCGGATGGTTCCGGTCGATGAGCAGGGCGCATCGAGCAGCACGGCGTCGAAGGGAGCAGCATCGGGCTCCGGCCGCCATTCCAGAACGTCGGCGTCGACGGTCTCGGCTTGCAGCGACAGCCGCGTCAGGTTTTCGGCCACGCGATTGAGGCGTGAAGCCGAACGGTCGAGTGCCGTGACGCTCGCGCCGGCAAACGCGAGTTGTGCGGTCTTGCCGCCGGGCGCGGCGCACAAGTCAGCGACTTTCAGCCCGCGCAGATCGCCGAACAGCCGGGCGGGCAAGGCGGCGGCTGCGTCCTGCACCCACCAGGCGCCTTCGCCAAAGCCCGGCAGCAGCGCGATCGCGCCCTGCGCCTGCGTGCGTACGGTGCCGGTCGGCAAGACGCGCCCGCGCAATCGCTCGGCCCACGATTCTGCATCCTGCTTGACGGTGAGGTCGAGCGCCGGCTCGCAGCCATTGGCCTGCGCGATGGCGCGAGCGCCTTGCGCGCCATAATGCTTGCTCCAGCGCTTGAGCAGCCATGCCGGCGTATCGCGCGACACATCGTAAGCGGGCACGCTTGCGCGCGCCTGCGCCACGCGGCGCAGCACGGCATTGACCAGTCCGGCATAGCGTGATGCGCGCCGATCGGCCTGGGCGAGACGTACCGACAGATCGACCGCGGCATGATCGGGCACGTCGAGCCACAAAATCTGCGCGGCGCCGACCAGCAGGATCGTTTCCGCGCGCGGCGCGTCGGCGGGAAATCCCTTCTCGAGAAAGCCGCCGAGCAGGTGGCGCAACGTGCCCAGCCGCCGCAGCACGGTCGCGACCAGGCGGCGCATCAGCGCGCGGTCGCGGTCGGCGAGCGCGACCAGGCCGGGATGGGCGCCCTTGCCGGACAATTGCTCGTCGAGCGCGATTCGCCGCCGCAGCACGCCGTCGAGAATGTCGGCGGCGATCCTGCGGGCAGTGAGGCCGGGCACTTCCGGCTGCGGCGAGGTGCGCGCACGCGGCATGCGCCATCATTGCCACGAATTGTGTCGAGGTCGCGAAGTCGTATGGATAAAGCGCAAGCGCCGCACAGGTCTAGCGCTGGCGCGGGTCAACCTCAAAGGTAGAATATAGCTCCATTTACAATCATAGATTGTTCTTGCGCGAATCGCGTTTGGGAGGTTATACCTAGGAGCATGTTCCTGACGCTGAAATCCTTCGCCGCCCCGCAGCGCGGGGCTGCGCTGCTTCTTGTCGCCGCGACGTTTGCCGCGGGGCTCTCTGCCGGCGCGCTGGTCGCGCCGGCCGGTGGCGCCCACGTGACGGAGGTTGGGCGGCTGCCGGGCGTGACGCGCCGATCGACGCCGGTGCCGCTCAACGGCCACCCGGCAGAAGTGCTGCGGGTGATCGACGGCGATACGTTCGAGGCGCGGGTTCGCGTCTGGCCGGGCATGGACATCACCACCAAGGTCCGCTTGCGCGGCATTGACGCGCCCGAGTTGCATGCGCGTTGCGAGGACGAGCGCGTGAAGGCCTTGGCCGCGCGCGACGCGCTGGTCCGGCTATTGGCGCAGGGCGCCGTCGGCATCATGCGCGTTGGGCAGGACAAATATGGCGGGCGGGTTGACGCAGACGTTTCAACCGTCGAAACGCCGGACGTTTCGGCCGCCATGCTGGAGGGCGGCTTCGCGCGCCGTTACGATGGCGGCCGGCGCGGAAGCTGGTGCGGATAGCGGCGTGCAATTCTGCCACGCAGATCAGCGGTCACCGCAATACGAAAACATCCGCGCCGATCGGCGTGCGCCGATAGAGATCCATGATGTCCGCGTTGTGCATGCGGATGCAGCCATGCGAGACGAAACGCCCGACAGAACCTGGGTCGTTGGTGCCGTGGATGCCGTAATTGCCGCGGTCGAGTCCCATGGCTGCGGCGCCCATCGGATTGCGCGGGTCGCCGCCCCGGATCACACCGGGGATAGCCGGATTGGCACGCCAGATATCGTCGGGCGGGCTCCAGGCTGGACGCAGGAATTTCTCCGCCACGCGCGCATGACCCTGCCACGCCATGCCGGCACGCCCGACGCCGACCGGATAACGGAGCGCGCGGCCTTCGCCGAGCACGTAATAAAGTTCGCGCGCATGCGTAACGATGACGATATTGCCTGGCCGATAGCCGCTGAACGCAACGAGTTCGCCGGCGCGCGCGCCAAGGCAAACACCCGCCAGCAGCATGCCGGCGAAAATGCCCGTCAGCCACAATCGCGCAAACGATTTCATTGCTCGACGATCACGGGCGTGCCGACCGCGACCAACGCGTAGAGCTCGCGGATGTCGCTGTTGTACATGCGGATGCAGCCATGCGAGACGAAGCCGCCGATCGATGACGGCCGGTTGGTGCCGTGGATGGCATATTCGCCGCCGCGCAACGTAAGCGCCGCCGCGCCCATCGGATTATGTGGCGAGCCGCCGGGAATAACGTCGGGCAGATTCGGATTCTCGCGGCGGATCGAGGCGGGCGCGGCCCAAGCCGGCCAAACATATTTGCCTTCGACACGCGCGAGGCCGCTCCAGCGCATGCCGGCCTTGCCGACGCCGACCGGAAACCGCAGCGCGTGGCCGGGATCGATCACAAAATAAAGGCGGCGTTCGCCGGTCTTCACAATAATGGTGCCCGGCTGGAAGCCGGCCATCGGCACGATGTCGCGGGTCGCCGAATGCGCCGCCGCAAGCAGCAGCGCCCAGCCCAGCACAATGGCGACAAACATCGCCGTCCGTCTCAGAACCAAAGCCATGATTTAGGCGCCCGCAACGGTTAACGCGCGCCATAATAATGCGGGCGGGGCCTAAGCTCCCGGAAAGCTCGAAATAACGTAAATGATGACTAAAAATCCCGCGATTAACCGTCGCGGCTAGCGGCCTTCCGCCATCGCGCGCAGCTTGCGCTTGCCTTCATTGGCAATCTCGCCGGATTTGGCTGCGTCCTGCAGCAAGCCAGACAATTTCGCGCGCACCACGGGATCAGTGACGTTGATTTGATTGCCCCGGAAGTCAATCGCGCTGCGGTGCTCGTCGAGATAAACCGCGAGCGCCTCGACCGCCGGCAGACTCTGGTCGATCATCGGCATCATCTCGCGGAAGACTTTCGCCGGCTGGGTAACCATGCGTTCGTAGGCGACATCGTAAACGCGCTTGAGATCGGCGGGCTGATTGAGCGCCTTGTGGGCGGCGTCTGCCTTGGCTTCGTCCTTGTCGAGTTCGGCGATCATCCTGGCCATGCCGTCGCGCAGCACCGGAAAGATGGTGCGCTTGTCGGCCAGTTCGGCGAGCGAGCGCGGCGCCGTAATCTGCATGGCCTTGGCGAGGTCGCCGCCCGCCGCTGCATTCAGGCCGTGATGGAAACCGTTCATGATGCGGTACTGGCTGGCATAGGGGCCGAACGCCTTGATGTCGTCCGCCGACATGATGGGGATATGCAGCCCCGGTTTGTCGATGATCCGGGTTTGCAAGAATTTGATGAAGGCGACGCGTTGCGCCGGTTCGTTGTCGAAGCAGCCGGCGGTGCAAAGCGTCAGGACAACAAGACCCGTGAGCACGAAGATGCGCCGGCTGACAATGCGCCGCGCGGCCTCAAGCAAAATGTTCATGACTTCCCCCAACCGGGCCGCACAGCGGTCTGGCTCCATTGATGCGCAACCGAGGCTTAGTCGCGCCGTCGTGTCGCGAGGTTCAAACGGATCGACGGCTGCGGCGTCACGCCCCCGCTTTCGCGGGCCTTTTGTTCTGCCGGTTGTTGACCAGATCGTCGACCACCGCGGGATCCGCCAGCGTCGAGACGTCGCCGAGATTGCCGGATTCGTCTTCGGCGATCTTGCGCAGGATGCGCCGCATGATCTTGCCGGAGCGCGTCTTCGGCAGGCCGGGCGAGAATTGAATCAAATCGGGCGAGGCGATCGGACCGATCTCCTTGCGCACCCATTGCACCAGTTCCTTGCGCAGGTCCTCGCTCGGTTTCTCGCCGGCCATCAAGGTCACATAAGCGTAGATGCCCTGGCCTTTGATGTCGTGCGGATAGCCGACGACGGCGGCTTCCGAGACTTTCGGATGCGCCACCAGCGCGCTCTCGACTTCGGCGGTGCCGAGGCGGTGGCCGGCGACGTTGATCACGTCGTCGACGCGGCCGGTGATCCAGTAATAGCCGTCTCCGTCGCGGCGGCAGCCGTCGCCGGTGAAATATTTTCCCTTGTAGGCCGAGAAATAAGTCTCAACGAAACGCTTGTGGTCGCCATAGACCGTGCGCATCTGTCCCGGCCATGAATCGGCGATGCACAGATTGCCGCTTGTTGCGCCGTCCTGCACCTTGCCGTCGGCGTCGACGATCTGCGGGACGATGCCGAAGAACGGTCGCGTCGCCGAACCGGGCTTGAGCTTGGTCGCGCCGGGCAGCGGCGTGATGAGGATGCCGCCGGTTTCCGTCTGCCACCAGGTATCGACGATCGGGCAACGGTCGTCACCGACCACGTGGTAGTACCACTCCCAGGCTTCCGGATTGATCGGTTCGCCGACGCTGCCGAGCAGCCGCAGAGATTTGCGCGAGGTTTTCTTTACCGGATCGTTGCCGCCTTGCATCAGCGCGCGGATCGCCGTCGGCGCGGTGTAGATGATGTTGACGCTGTGCTTGTCGCAGACTTCCCAGAAGCGCGACGTGGTCGGATAGTTCGGCACGCCCTCGAACATCATGGTGATGGCGCCGTTCGAAAGCGGGCCATAGACAATGTAGCTGTGTCCGGTAACCCAGCCGACGTCGGCGGTGCACCAATAGATGTCGCCCTCGTGATAGTCGAACACGTATTGGTGCGTCATCGATGTGTAGAGCATGTAGCCGCCGGTCGTGTGCAGCACGCCCTTCGGCTTGCCGGTCGAACCCGACGTATAAAGAATGAACAGCGGATCTTCCGCGCTCATCTCCTCGCACGGACATTCGGAGGTCACGACGGCAGAACCCTCGTGGTACCAGACGTCACGCACCGGATCCATGTCGATCTTGCCGCCGGTTCGCTTGACGACCACGACGAAATCGACGCCGCCGACTTTGGCGATCGCGGCATCGACATTGGCCTTGAGTGGAATCGTGCGGCCGCCGCGCAAGCCTTCATCGGCGGTGATGACAATGTTGGACTTGCAATCCTCGATCCGGCCGGCAAGCGATTCCGGCGAGAAGCCCCCGAACACCACCGAATGCACGGCCCCTATGCGCGCGCAGGCGAGCATGGCGTAGGCGGCTTCCGGAATCATCGGCATGTAGATGGTGACGCGGTCGCCCTTCTTGACGTTTCGGTTGCGCAGGATGTTGGCCATCTTGCACACTTCGTCGTGCAGCTCCTGATAGGTAATATGTTTTGAATCCTTCGGGTCGTCACCCTCCCAGATGATGGCGGTTTGATCGGCGCGCTTCTTCAGGTGGCGGTCGATGCAGTTGTAGGCGGCGTTGAGCGTGCCGTCCTCGAACCATTTGATCGAGATATTGTCGGGCGCAAAGGAGGTGTTCTTGACCTTGCTGAACGGTTTGATCCAGTCGAGCCGTTTGGCTTCGCCGCCCCAGAAGCCGTCCGGATCCTTGATCGAACGGGCATACATCTCCTGATATTTGGCGTCGTCGACGAAAGCGCGCTTCTTCCAGTCGGCCGGAACGTCATAGATTTTATCGGACATCGCACTTCCTCCCGCCCACGCCAAACGCCGTGGGTCACGTCTTTGTTTCTCGTTGGGCCTATTATGCGACGGTGCTCGCGCGCGGGACAAGGCGCAGAATGCCCCACTTTGGTGGGGCCCTATGCCCCCCAGGCGCCGACGATTGCGCCGATAATGACCAAAACGCCAAGCCAGTGGACGCTGTCGATCACGGTCAGCAGGGTTCGGCGGCCGGCATAGGCATTGTTGATGACGATGGTGGTGAGCACGAAGCCGAACCAGCAGAA
>DATATS010000057.1:0-5359 GCA_036268675.1 Pseudolabrys sp. | reverse complement strand
GCGGTGCTGTACGTGTTCCGCGTCATGGTCGACGACGACATTCCGATGAATGCCGGCTGCCTGCGGCCGATCAACATCGTCATCCCGAAGAAGTCGATGCTGTCGCCGGAATATCCGGCGGCGGTCGTCGCCGGCAACGTCGAGACGTCACAAGCGGTGACGAATTGCCTGTTCGGCGCGCTCGGCGCCTTGGCCGCCGCGCAAGGCACCATGAACAATTTGAATTTCGGCAACAAAACCTATCAGTATTACGAAACGATCTGCTCGGGCTCG
The DNA here is from genome assembly GCA_036268675.1 of Pseudolabrys sp. GTDB lineage: Bacteria > Pseudomonadota > Alphaproteobacteria > Rhizobiales > Xanthobacteraceae > Pseudolabrys. Next base: position 5,086 of record DATATS010000057.1, on the reverse strand, counting down.
CCCGCCGGCCCCGGCTTCAACGGCACCGACGCCGTGCACACGCACATGACCAACACGCGGCTCACCGATCCGGAGGTGCTCGAATTCCGCTATCCGGTGGTGCTGGAAGATTTCCACATCCGCAAAGCTTCGGGCGGCAAAGGCAAATGGCACGCCGGCGACGGCATCCGCCGCACCATCCGCTTCCTGGAAAAAATGGACTGCACGATTTTGTCCGGCCATCGCCGCGTGCGGCCGTTTGGCCTAGCCGGCGGCGAAGCCGGCCAGGTTGGCGAAAACTGGGCGCGCCGCAAGGACGGCCGGATGGAAAAGCTTCAGGGCTGCGACGAGACGGCGATCGACGCGGGCGAAGCCGTCATCATCCAGACGCCGACCGCCGGGGGATACGGTACGCCCAGCTAGTACCCGCCCGCTTCCGCCGCAACCGGCACCGGCTCGCGTTGCAGCAGCAACCGGAACACGAGTGCGTGCATAATCAAGAGCAACGGCACGATCGCGGTGGGGATGAAAAAGGCGGCGCCCAATTGTCCCGGCGCCAATCCGGCCTGATTGGCTTGGTAGAACGCATTGAGCAGGTCGAGGCTTCCCCAAATGTTGAAGACCCAGACCAGCGGCATGCCGAGCGGGCCGCGCAGAAAGGCGAGCGATAGAATCGCCAGGACCGCCGCGATCAGATCGCCATAAGCCGCATCGAAGGCAAAGGCGGCGGGCAAATCCGGCGAAACGACTCCGGGAATGAGAAACGACAGCCCGATAAAGCGAAACGTATTGAGGACGAGCAGCGGCCGCAAAGCCTCGATGCGCGGCCGGTCGCGCAACGCCGGCCAGACCGCGCGCACGATGACCAGCCCCCAGGCGACAAAGCTAAAGACGATGCTTATTCCGAAGAGCGCGATGGTTGGCATGGGAAACTCCTTTGGCAATCGGCCCGGCTAATGCCCGCCCGCTCCCGCGGCGACCGGCACCGGTTTTTTCATGATGATGCCGAGCGCGGCGATGGCGAAGAACAGAACGGTGAGCATCAGGAACACGTCGGCAAAACTCATCACCGCCGCCTGCTGGCGCACCATCAGCGACATCTGCTTGAGCGCCTTGAGCTGGCCGTCGGAGCCGCCGAACCTTTGCGTCAATTGCGACAGAGTCTCGGTCGCCGGCACGCTCGCCCAGTTCACCGCCTCATGCAGACGCGCAAGATGCAGGTCCATGCGGTCGTTGAGCACCGTGTTGATCGCGGCAAGGCCGATGGCGCCGCCGAGGTTGCGCATCAGGTTGAACAGGCCGGAGGCGTTCTTCATGCGCTCGGGCGCCAGCGTGCCGAGCGCGGTGTTGGTCACCGGCACGATCGAGAACATCAGGCCGATGCCGCGGAAAATCTGCGGCCACAGCAATTCCCAGAAGTCCCAATCCTTGGTGACGTAGGTCATTTCCCAGGTGCCGACCGCGAACAGCAGAAAGCCGGTCATCAGCACATAGCGCGGATCGAATTTCTGGCTGAGCTGTCCGGCGATAGGCGCGCACAGGAACATCGCGATGCCCGACACGAACATGGTGTTGCCGATCATGCGCGCGTCATAGCCGCGGATCTCGGCCAGATAGACCGGATATACATAGGTCAGGCCGTAGAGCCCGATGCCGAGAACGAACGAGAACAGACTGCCGACGGCGAAGTTGCGGTTGGCGAAGGCATGCAGATCGACAATCGGCACGCGCGCGGTCAGCACGCGTACAAAGAAAACGAGGGCCGAAGCCGCCGACACGATCGCAAGCAGCGTGATGGTGCCGTCGTCGAACCAGTCGTAGCGCGGCCCTTCCTCCAGCACGTATTCGAGCGCACCAAGGAATCCAGCCATCGACAGCAGGCCCCACCAGTCAAAATTCTGCAGCAGCGAATGGTCCGGCTCGTCGAAATCGATCAGCGCTATCGCCGCCGTGGTGACGATGATTCCCGGCACGATGTTGATGAAAAACAGCCAGTGCCACGATAGAACGTCCGTGACGTAGCCGCCGACCGTCGGCCCGATGGTCGGCGCCAGTGTCGCGGTCAGTCCAATGATGGGCGCGATGAATTTCTGCCGCGGCCCGGGGAACAGCGTGTATCCGGTCGCGAATACCGTCGGGATCATGCCGCCGCCGATGAAGCCTTGCAGCGCGCGCCAGACGATCATTTCATTGATGGAGGAACTGAACCCGCACATGACGCTGGTGAGTGTGAAACCGCCGGCGGCCATTGCGAACAGGACGCGCGTTCCGAGCGCGCGCGACAGAAAGCCGGACAGCGGAATCGCGATCACTTCGGCGATCAAATACGCCGTCTGCACCCAGGGGATTTCGTCGCCCGAAGCCGACAAGCCGGCCTGGATTTCCGACAGCGAGGCCGACACGACTTGAATGTCGAGCACCGCCATGAACATGCCGAAGCACATGGCGACGAACGCGACCACGCGGCGCGGCGTCAAAAGATCCGCGCTTCCGGCGCCGCCCAACGGGGACTGGACGGAAACCGGAAGCGCGGCTGTGGCGGAGAGGGAACTCATAACACTCGCCTCACCGCCGATTGGATTGTTCGCTGGGTGCAGCCGTCGCCTCGCTGGTGAACCAGCTTGTGTTGGCGGCGACGGCAGCCTGCGGCCTGGTGTTCACGCTCGCCACGACCGACATGCCCGGGCGCAACAGGCGCTGGTCGGCGACCGCCACCGGCACACGGATGCGCACGGCCAGCCGCTGCACGATCTTGGTGAAATTTCCGGTCGCGTTGTCGGGCGGCAGCAGCGAGAACACCGAGCCCGATGCCGGCGACACGCTGGCGACGGTGCCCTTGATGTCACGGTTCGGCAAAGCGTCGACGCTCAGCGACACCGGCTGACCGGGCTTGAGATAACCGAGCTGCGTCTCCTTGAAGTTGGCGTCGATATAGACGCCGGTGAGCGGCACCAGCGCCGCCAGCCGCTGGCCGGTCTGCACGTAATCGCCGACCTGGATGGCGCGGTTGCCGATCACGCCGTCGATCGGCGCACGGATGACCGTGAACGAGACGTCGCGCTCGGTTTTGGCCAGCGCGGTCTTGAGTTCCTGCAACTGGCGCTCGGCCTCCTGCTGCTGGGCTTCGAGCACGCCGACATTGGCAATGGCGGACGCAACGGCTGCGCGCGCGCTGCTCACGGCGGCGATCGCCTGATCGCGATTGCTCTGGGCTTGTTCGAGAGTTTGCCGGCTGGCGAATTCCTTCGCTGCCAATTCCTGCTGACGCTTGAGTTCGGCCTCGGCGCGCACCTCGACCGCTTGCGAAGAGGCAAGCTTGGCGTTGGCCTCGGCGACATTGGCCTGCTGCGCGACGATCTGCTGGCCGATGCGGCCGATGGTCGCCTGCTGCGTCGAAACCTTATCGCGCGCGGCGTCGGCGGCAAGCTTGTAGTCGCCGTCGTCAATGCGCGCGATCACGTCGCCGGCGTGGACGTACGTGTTGTCGGCGGCGCCCAGCGCGGAGACGTAGCCTGACACCTTGGCGGCGAGCGTGGTGGCATCGGCGCGCACATAGGCGTCGTCGGTCGACACGATAAAGCGGCCGACGGTCAGGTAGTCGTAGCCGTACCAGGCGGTACCGGCGAGCGCGATTGCGACCGCACTCCCGATCAGCGTGAGCTTGCGGCGGCTGCGCGCGGGCGCGGCAGGCTTTTCGGCAACCGGCGCGGCTGTCGCGGGCTGGCGCGCGGCCGGCTCGGCTACGGGTGCCTCGGCATCGCCGGTCGAGAGACCCTCCGGCCCGTCATGCCGGCTATCGGACACGGCGGCGAGATGGCCCGCCCGCGCGGCACGCTGGGCCGCTCCTGCCCCCCTGGCCCCGACCAGATGACTGGTTAGGGTGGAAATATCGGTTTTTCTGAGGGTCTCTGACATGTCCTTCACTCCGCATTCTCTCTCAAGGCTATTGACCGAACGGTTCGGTCAATCTATATTGCGTTGCGAAGGAGTCAACAACTTTTTGACCGAACGGTTCGGTCACTAGCCGAAAGTCTGATAAAGGCCAAAAATCCGATAAAGACCATGGTGGCCCGGTTCCGACTCGGCGTTATTACGGGGATGTTGGCGCCTGAGAGGAGCGCCCGAGATGTCAGACACGGTCACCCTGCCCGCCAATGCCCAGGACGACAGCGCCAAGCGGCGCCAGATCGTCGAGGGCGCCCGCGCGGTGTTTCTGGGACAAGGCTTCGATGCCGCCAGCATGGGCGATATCGCGAAGGCGGCCGGCGTCTCCAAGGGCACGCTCTACGTCTATTTCACCAACAAGGAAGAGCTGTTCTCCGCGATCGTGCAGCAGGAATGCTGCACCCACGCCGAAGGCGCCTTCAGGCTCGACGACAACGATCACGACGTCGAGGGCGTGATGACCCGCGTTGGCATCGAATTCGTCAAGTTCCTGTGCACGCGCGAAAAGGCGTCCACGCTGCGCATCGTCGCGGCCATCGCCGAGCGCATGCCGGAAATCGGCAAAGCTTTCTACGAAACCGGGCCGGCCAACGGCATCCATCGGCTGTCCAACTATCTCGGCGCGCAGGTTAAGGCCGGCGTCCTCGACATCGAGGATTGCGAGGTCGTCGCCTCGCAATTCCTCGACGCGTGCCATTCGACGCTGTTCAAGCCGGTGCTATTCAATTTCGGACCGCCGCCCGCGCCCGATCGCGTCAATCATGTGGTCGGCATCGCGGTGCGCGCGTTCATGGCCGCCTACCGCGCCGGTTAAGCGGCGATTAAGCATGGCAGGCGGGCCGGCTTGATTTGGCGCTTCGGCCGTCCGCTAATACGGCGAAAGGTGATGACCATGCGGACCCTCGCCGCCCTCATCGTTTGCCTTCTTGCTTGCCTTGCCGCCATGCCAGCGCTTGCCGACAGCTATCCGGTCTCGGGCAAATGGGGTGCGGGCGCGGACACGCAAACCGGGCCGATCGAGTGCGCCGGCAAACGCGTCATCTCCTTCGACGGCAACCAGCGTCAGGACAGCAACGGCGGCGTACCGGCCTATCGCAATAAGTCAGTGACGCCGGAAGGGCCGTCGAGCTACCGGGTCGTCGACGAATTCACCACCGGGCAG
>DATATS010000056.1:0-20010 GCA_036268675.1 Pseudolabrys sp. | reverse complement strand
CGCTGGACCGGGTGTTGCCGATTGTCGGCGGGATGTTCGCGCTCGCCGCATCCGCCCTGTCCGCGCATGCACAGTCCGCCGCGCCGTCGGCGCCGTCGCCCGTGACCCCCGAAATGGTGCAGCCGTGTCCGGGCCTTGTTGCCGCCGACCGGCCGCGCATGATCCCCGCTGCGTTGAAGCTTGCGGCGCTCGATCCCAACCAGGTGCGCATCACCTATGTGGGCCACGCCACGTTCCTGATCGAAAGCCCGGAACTGGTGCGCATCGCCACCGACTACAACGACTTCGTGCGGCCGCCGGTTTTGCCCGACATCGCCACCATGAACCACGCGCACCTCACGCACTACACCGATCATCCGGACCCGGCGATCAAATACGTGCTGCGCGGTTGGGGACCAAGCGAGAGCGAGCCGGCGAACTGGGACGTGAAATACAAGGACGTGCGGGTGCGCAACGTGCCGACCAATATCCGCAACTGGGCCGGCGGCACCGAGCGCTACGGCAATTCGATCTTTGTGTTCGAGATCGCCAACATGTGCATCGCCCATCTCGGCCATCTGCACCACACGCTCACGCAGCAGCAGCTCAACGACATTGGCCGCGTTGACGTGGTGATGGCGCCGGTCGACGGCTCCTACACGCTCGACCTCGACGGCATGATGGAGGTGCTGACCTCGCTGAAGCCGCAGCTCATCATCCCGATGCACTTCTTCAGCCCATATACGCTCGCGCGTTTCCTCGACCGCGCCCGGCAGCAGTGGCCGGTGGAGCAAGCCGAGATTCCGTCGGTGGTGGTGTCGAAGACCACGCTCCCGACAAGCCCGAAGGTCTTGGTGTTGCCGGGGCATTAGGCGGAATGCGCTCCCCTTGGCGCACGAGCATTTTGCCAGCGAATGCCAGGACCACTGCGCTTTTGATAGATCGGCTATCGTCGTATAAGCATCTGCCGAACTGAAAGGATACCGCCCATGCTCAGCGCGGAACAGAACGATCAGATCACGCGTACCAATCCAGGCACCACGGCGGGAGCGTTGATGCGGCGCTATTGGCAGCCGGCGGCGCTGGTCGATGAGCTTTCGGGTAACCGGCCGGTCAAGGCGGTGCGGCTGCTTGGCGAGGACCTGGTCGCCTTCAAGGACGACAACGGGCGCTACGGACTGATCGGCCGCCATTGCCCGCACCGTGGCACCGACCTCGCTTTCGGCCGGCTGGAGGACGGCGGGCTGCGCTGCGCCTTCCATGGCTGGCTGTTCGACGTCAACGGCAAATGCCTGCAAACGCCGGCCGAGCCCGACAACAGCAACCTCTGCGCCAATATCAAGCAGAAGTCCTATCCGGTGGTGGAGAAGAGCGGCATCCTGTGGGCTTATCTCGGCACCGGTGAGCCGCCGGCATTTCCGGATTTCGACTGTTTCGTCGCGCCCTCGACCCACACCTTCGCCTTCAAGGGCATGATCGATTGCAACTGGCTGCAATCGCTCGAAGTCGGCATCGATCCGGTGCACACCTCGTTCCTGCATCGGTTTTTCGAGGACGAAGATCCGCAGGCCGGCTACGGCAAGATGTTTCGCGACAATACCAAAGATGCCGACATACCGATGACGCAGATCATGCGCGAGCACACACGCCCTCGCATCGAAGTCGAGGAAACCGATTTCGGTTTTCGGCTGGTGACGCTGCGCCAGATCAGCGACACGAACACGCATGTGCGCGTCACGAACCTGGTGTTTCCGAACGCCTTCATGATTCCGATGAGCCGCGAGATGACGATCTCGCAGTGGCATGTGCCGATCGACGATACCAGACACTATTGGTACGCGATCTTCACGTCGTTCGGCGATGCCGTGAACAAAGACGAGATGCGGCGTCAGCGGCTCGCGCTCTATCAATTGCCCGATTACGTCCCGAACAAGAACAAGAGCAACGACTACGGCTTCGACCCGCACGAGCAGGAGCACGACACGTTCACCGGCATGGGCGCCGACATCAACGTGCACGACCAATGGGCCTGCGAATCCATGGGCGCGATCCAGAACCGCACGCAGGAGCATCTCGGCACGTCCGACAAGGCGATCGTCGCCTACCGGAAGCTGCTGCGCGAGGCGATCGAGCAGACAGGCAAGGGCGAGAAGCCGATCATGGTGCTTGACGATCGCGCGGCCGCTTCGGTCACCGGCCCGCCGGCGATCGACGGCATCGGGCCTTCCGACGACTGGCAGGGCTATTGGCAAAAGACCGACGCGGCGAAACGGCAAGCTGCGAGTTGGGGCAACGGACGTTGATGCCATAATGGCCGCGCGTCCGCGTCAGTCCGTCAGTTTCGTCGAGCGTCACGGTCTCTGGAGTCCCGCGCAGGCGCGCGCCGCCGCGCAAGTCGAACGTGCGATCAAGACGCACAGGCTCGAACTCATTCGTTTTTCATTCGCCGATCAGCACGGCGTGCTGCGCGGCAAGACGCTCGTTGCCGCGGAAGCGGCAAGCGCCATGCGCGATGGCGTCGGCATGACGACGACGCTGCTGGCGAAAGACACGGCGCACAAGACGGTCTTTCCGGTGTTCACCGCCGGTGGCGGCTTTTCCATGCCGGAGATGCAGGGCGGCGGCGATTTCGTCATGGTCGCCGATCCCACGACGTTTCGTGTGCTGCCGTGGGCGGACAAGACCGGCTGGCTGTTGTGCGACATCGCGTTTTCAAACGGTAAGCCGGTGCCGTTCTCGACTCGGGCGCGCTGCCGCGATGCGCTCGCGACGCTTGGAAAGGCAGGCTTCGATCTGCTCGCCGGGCTGGAAGTCGAATTCCACCTGTTCAAGCTGGACGACCCGAAGCTCGCACCGGCCGACGCCACCTGGCCGCCGCATGCGCCCCAGGTGAGCCTGCTCAACCAAGGCTTCCAGTATCTGACCGAGACGCGTTACGACATGCTCGATCCGGCGCTGGAGATTCTGCGGCGCGGCGTGCAGGCGCTCGATCTGCCGCTGCACTCCATCGAAATGGAGTTGGGGCCGAGCCAGGTCGAATTCACCTTCCGTCCGCAGACGGGACTGGCCGCCGCTGACGCGATGATATTGTTCCGCAGCGCCGTCAAGCAGATCGCGCGCCGCAACGGTTATCTCGCGAGCTTCATGTGCCGGCCCGCGCTTCCCAATGTCATGTCGAGCGGCTGGCATCTGCACCAGTCGCTGATCGAGAAAAAATCAAAGCGCAACGCTTTCGCCTCCGCCGAGGGACTGTCCGCGACCGGCCGTCATTATCTCGGCGGGCTGCTCGCGCATGCGCGCGCGGCGGCGGCCTTCAGCACGCCGACGGTCAATGGCTACAAGCGCTACAGGCCCTATTCGCTGGCGCCCGACCGCGCCATCTGGGCGCGCGACAATCGCGGCGTGATGATCCGCGTGCTCGGCCAGCCGGGCGAGGCCGCGACGCATCTGGAAAACCGCGTCGGCGAGCCCGCGGCCAATCCCTATCTCTACGTTGCCTCGCAGATTTACGCCGGGCTCGACGGTATCGCGCGCAAGCTCGATCCCGGCCCGTCGGCCGACACGCCTTACGAGCACGCGGCGCCGCTGTTGCCCAAGACGTTGAGCGAAGCGGTCGCGGCGCTGCGCGCGGACGATTGCTTCCGCGCCGGTTTTGGATCGGCTTTTGTCGACTATTATGCTCATATCAAGCAGGCCGAGTTCGACCGCTTCTCAAAGGAAGCGGGCGGACAGGCTGACGTCACGCCGTGGGAACAGAACGAATATCTGGACCTCTTTTGAGAAATCCGTTCGTCCCCGCGAATGCGGGGACCCAGGCTTTGCGGCGGGCTTCGCTGTTTGTTGGTCTGGATTCCGGCTCGCGCGGGAATGAACGGAGTGTGGATCGACGCAAGCAGGAAACGAGGACATGCCCTACGCAGTAACGCCCGACAAAGTGAAGCTCCATTACGAAGAAGTCGGCCAGGGCGCGCCGATCCTTTTCGTGCACGAATTCGCCTCCGATCATCGCGGCTGGGAGCCGCAAATGCGCGAATTCGGCAAGCGCTATCGCTGCATTACCTATTCGGCGCGCGGCTATACGCCGTCCGACGTGCCGGCCGACAAGGACGCCTACAGCTACAAGCACGTCATGCGCGACGCGGTTGCGGTGCTTGATCATCTGAAGATCGACAAGGCGCACCTCATCGGTCTGTCGATGGGTGGTTACACGACGTTGCAGGTTGCGCTCAATCACCCTGAGCGCGTGCGCTCGATGGTGCTGGCCGGCACAGGCTCGGGCAGTGAACGTTGGTACATGGCCGACTTCCATAAATCTTCGCGCGAACTGGGCGACCAGTTCGAGCGCGAGGGTTCGCCCGCGATCGCCGCCGGTTATGGCATGGGGGCTTCCCGCGTGCCGTTTCTGCTCAAGGACCCGCGCGGCTTTCGGGAATTTCAGCAGCGGCTCGGCGAGCACGACGCGACCGGCTCGGCCAATACCTCGCGCGGCTTTCAGGGCGAACGGCCGTCGCTGTACGATTTCGAGGACGCCATCAGAAGGCTCGCGATCCCGGCGCTGATCGTGGTGGGCGACGAGGACGAACGCTGCATCGAGCCGAGCCTGTTCCTGAAAGATGCGCTGCCGGCCTCCGGCCTGGCGGTGCTGCCCAAGAGCGGCCATGTGGTCAACCTGGAAGAGCCCGAGCTGTTCAACGCACTGGTCGGCGATTTTTTGGCGCGCGCCGATGCCGGCGCATGGCATCCGCGCGATGCCCGCACGCGCATGCCGCGCGGTTTTGTTGCGGCGCGCGAATAAGCGAATGGAACCTGCGCGCCGTCAGGGGTGTTAACGGGCGCGCCACCAAAAGCTGCGAGGTTACGCCATGCTGAAATGGGCTTTTGTCTTTCTGCTCATCGCCATCGTCGCCGGCATCTTTGGCTTTACCGGCATTTCGGAAGCCTCGGCGACCGTCGCGCAGGTCCTGTTCGGGATTTTCCTGGTGCTTTTCGTCGGCGCGCTGGCCATCGGCCTGGCAATCGGCTCCAAATTGATGTCCTGAGCGCGGCTGCCCAGCGCCAATATTTGTTTCCACGCCGCGCGCTCTGTGGCACGCATGAACGCGAGGGCGGCATATCCCGGCTGGGATGCGATCGATGTTGATGGCTGCTTTCGCCGCGCTCGGCGTGGCCGTGTTGCTGGGCGCGGGCCTCGCCGTCCAGCATGTGCGCACGGCAAGAATTCCCGCCACGCCCTGGCCAGCCGCCGCGCTGCACGTGGCTCTTGGTCTTGGCGGACTTGGCGGTCTCGGGCTTGCGTTGCGCGGGCCGCCGCGCGGATTGGAGCAGGGGACGGCGTCCTTCGGCACGGTCAGCGCGGTCCTGATTGCCGCGGCCGCGCTCATCGGCGCGATGATGCTCGCTCAACGCCTGCGCAAGCGGCGTCCGGCGGCCGGGCTGATCGGCCTCCACGCCACCTTCGCAATCGGCGGCTTTGTTATTCTGATGGCTTATGTGCTGGCGGGATAGCCGCCGCAGCGGCCGCTAAACGTCCACGCTCGCGCTCAGCGCGTTATCCTGGATGAACTGCCGCCGCGGCTCGACCAGGTCGCCCATCAACTGATCGAACAGCACGTTGGCTTCGTCGACTTCCTTGACGCGCACCTGCAACAGCGAGCGCGCGTTGACGTCGAGCGTCGTCTCCCACAATTGCCCGGGGTTCATTTCGCCCAGCCCCTTGTAGCGCTGCATCGAAATGCCCTTGCGGCCGGCGCCGGTCAACGCATCGAACAGGCCGACCGGCCCGTGGATGGCAAGCGTCTCGTCCTTGCGCCGCAGCATGGCGGGCGGCGTCGGGCGCGGGAAAATCGGCTGCAAGGAGGGGGCGAATTCGTCGAGCTTGCGGGCGTCGGCCGAGCCGAGCAGCGCGGAATCGATCACGGCGATTTCCTTCACGCCGCGCACGGTGCGCTCGAAGGCAAAGCCGTTCTCGTCGAAGGTCCCCTGCCAGCCGCGCTCGGTCTCGTCTTCGAGCGCGTCCAGGCGCTTTGCGATGTAGCCGGCCGCTGCCGTGCCGTTCTTGGCGTCGCCGGTGACTTTCGGATTGAGCACGCCTGCGATCGCCGCCTGCTCGATCACCTTGCGGTTGTAGCGGCTGTGCAGGCCGTTGAGGATGTTGCGGATCGCGCGCGCGTCTTCCACCAGCCTGCGCAGATCTTCGCCGGCGCGTTCCTCGCCCGAGGCGAGGCGCAGCACGGCATCCTCGATGCCGGTCGCGATCAAATAATCCTCAAGCGCGCGCTCATCTTTCAGATATTGCTCGGATTTGCCGCGCGAGACTTTATAGAGCGGCGGCTGCGCGATGTAGATGTGGCCGCGCCGTATCAGTTCATCCATCTGCCGGAAGAAGAACGTCAAGAGCAGCGTGCGGATATGGCTGCCGTCGACGTCGGCGTCGGTCATGATGATGATCTTGTGATAGCGCAGCTTGTCGGCGTTGAATTCGTCGCGCCCGATGCCGGTGCCGAGCGCGGTGATCAGCGTGCCGATCTCCTGTGAGCCCAGCATCTTGTCGAAGCGCGCGCGCTCGACGTTGAGAATCTTGCCGCGCAACGGCAGCACTGCCTGGAACTCGCGGTTGCGGCCCTGCTTGGCGGAGCCGCCGGCCGAGTCGCCCTCGACGATGAACAGTTCGGATTTGGCGGGGTCGCGTTCCTGACAGTCGGCGAGCTTGCCGGGCAGGGAATTGATGTCGAGCGCGCCCTTGCGCCGTGTCAGGTCGCGCGCCTTGCGGGCGGCCTCGCGGGCGGCAGCGGCTTCCACCACCTTGCCGACGATGACGCGGGCTTCCTGCGGGTGAATCTCGAACCAGTCCTGCAAGGCCTGGTTGATGACGTTCTCCACCACCGGGCGCACTTCCGAGGAGACCAGCTTGTCTTTCGTCTGCGAGGAGAATTTCGGGTCCGGCACCTTGACCGACAAGACCGAAGTTAAGCCCTCGCGGCAGTCGTCGCCGGTCAGCGCCACTTTTTCCTTGCGCGTGGTGCCCAGCGTCTCGGCGTAGGTCGTGATTTGGCGCGTGAGTGCGCCGCGGAAGCCGGCGAGATGCGTGCCGCCGTCGCGCTGCGGGATGTTGTTGGTAAAGCACAAGACGCTTTCGTGGTAGCCGTCGTTCCACCACAACGCAGCTTCGACCGTGATGCCGTCGCGCTCGGCCTTGATCATGATCGGCTGCGGGATCAGCGCGGTCTTGTTGCGGTCGAGATATTTGACGAACTCGACGACGCCGCCTTCGTATTTCATCTCCTCGCGCTTCTCGACAGCGTGACGCATGTCGGAGAGCACGATGGTGATGCCGGAATTGAGGAACGCCAATTCGCGCAGGCGATGCTCGATGGTCGCAAAATCGAACTCGACCATGGTGAAGGTCTTAGGGCTCGGGAAGAACGTCACCTCGGTGCCGCGTCTGTCGGGCGCCTTGCCGGCGACCTTGAGCGGCGCCACCGCGACGCCGTCCTTGAACTCGATGAAATGCTCGGACCCGTTGCGCCAGATGGTGAGCTTGAGCCAACTCGACAGCGCGTTGACCACCGAGACGCCGACGCCATGCAGCCCGCCGGACACCTTGTAGGAATTCTGGTCGAATTTCCCGCCGGCGTGCAGCTGCGTCATGATGACTTCGGCCGCCGAAATGCCCTCGCCTTTGTGGATGTCGGTCGGGATGCCGCGGCCGTTGTCGCGCACGGTCACCGAGCCGTCCGGATTGAGCGTAGTCACCACCTCGGTGGCGTGGCCGGCCAGCGCCTCGTCGATGGCGTTGTCGACCACCTCGTAGACCATGTGATGGAGGCCGGACCCATCGTCGGTGTCGCCGATATACATGCCCGGCCGCTTGCGCACGGCGTCGAGGCCCTTGAGGACCTTGATCGACTCGGCGTCGTAGTCGGATGGGTTTTTGCGGGCCGGTTCAGCCATCGGCGGCACCCTCAAAACGGGTCGGAAAATGAGTCGGATATGAGCGTTGGTGTGACACGAATTGTGGGTGTCGTACAGAACAAAGTGTCTGCGGTAATATATTGATTCACAAGGCGTTTTTTAGAGGTGGCAAGGATAAAAATCTTGCGTTTCTGGACGCCTTCCAGGGGCAAAAAACGCTCCGACGCGGCGCCCCGCCGACGTGCGTCAAGCGGGACGAAAATGTCGCGCGCTAATGCTCGCCGTGCCGGGGCCGACCGAGTTCCTGAGCAGGGCTCGCGTAGTGGTACAAATTCTGGAACCCCTGTTCGTAGTCGGGAACCGGCTGATTGAATCCGTTGAGCGCGCCGAGCAGGATTTCGATGCGGTCGAGTTCGGTGTGCATATCCTCAAGCACGCCATCGAGCGCTCGCTTTATCCGGTCAATGTTCGCGTTCGTGCCCATAACCAGTCCCGTTTCCCACCGTACGATCCCACGTGGATAAACCGTTGAGCCGGCGATCGTTCCTGCATCGCTGTCAGACAATGGTGAGTTGGGTAAACGGAACTTGAGCAGATATTAATGGAACCTCAACGCAGTGGCTCCACGCCGCCGCCGCACACCTCGAAGGCGCGCGCACGCCCGACGATGTCACCGAAGGCAGCCGGATCGGCGCCGGTCATCCACACTTGCGCGCCGAGACCTGCGAGCGCGTCGTAAAGCGCCGCGCGCCGCGCCGGGTCGAGATGCGCGATCACTTCATCGAGCAGCAGAACCGGCGCAAAGCCGGTCATCTCCTTGATGAGCCGCGCATGCGCCAGCACCAGGCGGATCAGCAGCGCCTTTTGCTCGCCGGTGGAAGCATCCGCAGCCGGCACGGATTTGTCGGCATGCACGACCGCGAGATCTGACAGATGCGGCCCGTCGAGCGTACGGCCGGCGGCGGCGTCGCGCGCGCGGTTATCCTTGAGCAGCGCGCGGTAGCGATCCTCGATGTCGATGGCGCTGTGCTGCGGCAGCAGTTTCTCCATCCAGCCCTCGAGCGCGATCTGGGCGCGCGGGAACGCCGGCGCCTCGTCGCGCGCGGCCTCAAGTGCCGCCGACAGCCGCGCCACGGTCTCCGCCCGCGCGGCGGCGACCGCCACCGCAACCTCGGCGGTTTCATGCTCGATCGCGTCGAGCCAATGGGGATCGCTTGCCGGATTTTCCAGGAGCCGGTTGCGCGAGCGCAGCGAGCGCTCTAGCGCGGAGACGCGGCTCGAATGTTGCGCATCGACCGCCAGCACCAGACGATCGAGGAAACGCCGGCGCTCGGAGGCCGGCCCGTTGAACAGCCGGTCCATGGCCGGCACGAGCCAGATCACGCGCAGATGATCGGCGAAAGCCGCCGCCGAGCCGACGCTCTCGCGATCGACGCGGCACCGGCGCGTGACCGATGCGTCCTCGCCCGCCGGCGGATCGATGCCGGTGCCGAGCGTCGCCAGGCCCAGCATGCCTTCGATCTCGGCCGACACGGCCCAGGCACCGTCGCCTTCCGAAAACGCCAGTTCTTCGGTTGTTGCGCGGCGCAGGCCGCGGCCGGGCGACAGCAGCGAAATCGCCTCAATCAGATTGGTCTTGCCGGCGCCGTTGACGCCGGTCAGCACCACGGGCCCAGCCTGGCCAAGCTCGACCTGCCCGGCGTGATAGCTGCGGAAATTGTTGAGCGTCAGACGGCGAATGAAAGCTGCGGTCATCTGTGATGGAGGCGGTTCGCGGCGCGGGCGGAAAGCCTACGCCGGTCTGTCCGCCGTGAACATCGCGACGATGGAATCGACGATTTTGTCCGGCGGCGGATCGATCGGAACGGCGAGCGCGGGTTCGTCCGGCGCGGGCTCCTGCAAATCGGAGAATTGGCTGTCGAGCAATTCCGGCGGCATGAAATGATCGGTGCGCGCCGCGACGCGCCGCGCGATCAATTCCTTGGTGCCCTTCAAATAGACGAAGCCGACGTCATCATGGCCGGCCACCAGCAGCTCGCGATAGTCGCGCTTGAGCGCCGAGCACGTCACGACGATTGGCTTATGCGCTTGCCGCGCGGTGTCGATGCGGGCCGCGATCGCCTTGAGCCAGGGGATGCGATCGGCGTCGGTCAGCGGGACGCCGTGTTTCATTTTTTCGACATTGTGCGGCGGGTGCAGGCTGTCGCCTTCGACGAACACGCGCCCGAGCCGCTCGGCCAGCAGCGTGCCGACGGTGCTTTTGCCCGCGCCGGAAACCCCCATGATGATAATCGCGGCGCTCCAGGGCTCTGCCATCAAGGCATGCGCCTCACACCCGCATCGGCATCAGCACATAGAGCGCGCCTTTGGCGTCCTTGTCCTGGATCAGCGTGGGGGAGCCGGGGTCGGCGAGCTTGAGGATTGCCACCTCGCCTTCGATCTGCGCGGCGATATCGAGCAGATAGCGCGAATTGAATCCGATATCGATCGGGTCGGCCTCGTAGTCGACCTCGATCTCTTCCGTTGCGCTGCCCGAATCCGGATTGGTCACGGACAGCACCAGCCGGCCGCCAGTGATCGACAGTTTGACCGCGCGGCCGCGTTCGCTCGACACGGTCGAAACGCGGTCGACCGCCGCCTCGAAATCCTTCTTGTCGACCGTGAGGCTCTTGTCGTTGTTGGCTGGAATGACGCGGCCGTAATCGGGAAAGGTGCCGTCGATCAGTTTGGAGGTGAGCACCACATTGCCGATGGTGAAGCGGATCTTGCCGGCGGACAGTTCGATTGACACCTCGCCTTCGCCGGTTTCGATCAGGCGCTGCACTTCGTTGACCGTCTTGCGCGGAACGATGATGCCGGGCATGCCGGCGGCGCCTTGCGGCAACGGCAATTCGACCTGCGCCAGGCGGTGCCCGTCGGTCGCGACCGCGCGCAGCGTGCCGGATTTCGCGGAGCCCGCGGTGTGCAGATAGATGCCGTTGAGATAGTAGCGCGTCTCTTCGGTCGAGATCGCGAACTGCGTCTTGTCGATGAGCCGCTTCAAGTCCGCGGCCGCGAGCTTGAACGAATGCGTCATCTCGCCGGCGGCCAGATCGGGGAAGTCGCTTTCGGGCAACGTTTGCAGCGTGAAGCGCGAGCGCCCGGCGCGCAGTGAAAGCACCGCGCGATCGCCGGAGCCCTCGATCACGATCTGCGCGCCTTCCGGCAATTTGCGCACGATGTCGTAGAACATATGCGCCGGCACCGTGGTGGCGCCGCCGGGCGAGACCTCGGCTGCGATCGAGTCCGTCACCTCGAGATCGAGGTCGGTCGCCTTCATTGACAGCTTGCCGCCCTCCGCCTTGACCAGCACGTTGGCGAGGATCGGAATGGTATTGCGCCGCTCGACCACGCGATGCACGTGACCCAGTGACTTCAAAAGCTCTGCCCGCTCGACGGTAACCTTCATGGGAGACCCGCTTCGGCGCCCTCAAAAAGCGCCCGGAAATTCAGGCGCAACGCGCAAGCCGGCCGGATGCCGGAGGGCGAAGTTACGCGGCGGCGCGAAAATCGCAAGTGTTATGCGGCGTGAGGTCCACAGGCCGGACGGCGCGCACCGCTTCACCTCTCCCCGCGAGCGGTAAGAGGCGAAAAAGGGCCGCAAAGCCTGGGTCCCCGCTTGCGCGGGGATGAGCGGAGTTAATCGCTACTCCTGCAATTGCCGCTTCAGAATCTCGATCTCCTCAGCCAGCGCCATGTCGTTGCCGACTAGCCCCTCGATCTTGCGCACCGCATGCAGCACCGTGGTGTGGTCGCGCCCGCCGAAACGGCGCCCGATCTCCGGCAGCGAGCGCAGCGTCAAGGTCTTGGCGAGATACATCGCGACCTGGCGCGGGCGCACGACGTTGGCGGTGCGGCGCGACGACAACAAATCCGAGCGGCTGACATTGTACTGCCGCGCCACCACGCGCTGGATGTCTTCGATCTTGACGCGCTTTGGCTCCTGCGGGCGGATCAGGTCGCGCACCTCGCGCTCGGCCATTTCCAGCGTCACGGCGTGCCCGGTGAGCTTGTTGTGGGCGAGCAGCCGGTTGAGCGCGCCTTCCAGATCGCGGCCGTTATGGGTGACGGTCTTGGCGATGTAGGAGAGCACCGGCAGCGGCACGTCGAAACCGGGATGATATTGCCGCGCCGCGGTGATGCGGGCTTTGAGGATTTCAAAACGCAGCTCTTCGCCGAGCGAGCCCATTTCCACCACAAGGCCGCCGGCGAGCCGCGAGCGCACGCGGTCGTCGAGGCTCTCGAGATCGGACGGCGGACGGTCGGAGGCGATCACGACCTGGCGTCCGGCGTCGATCAGCGCGTTCAGCGTGTGGCAGAATTCGGCCTGCGTGGATTTGCCTTGCAGGAATTGCAGATCGTCGATCACCAAGACGCCGATGCCGCGCAGCGCGTCCTTGAAGGCAAGCGCCGTCTGGGTACGCAACGCGGAAACAAAGCCGTACATGAATTTCTCGGCAGTGAGGTAGAGCACCTTGCGCTCGCCGGTGGCGTTGCCGCTCCAGGTCACCGCCTGCAGCAAATGGGTCTTGCCGAGGCCTACGCCGGCATGGATGTAAAGCGGGTTGAACATCACCGGGTCGCCGCGTTTGGCCGCGGCCACCTGCTTGGCGGCGGCCTGCGCCAGTGTATTGGAGCGGCCGACCATGAACGTGTCGAAGGTGAGCCGCGGGTCGAGCGGCGAGCCGCCGAGCGCCTCG
Source organism: Pseudolabrys sp. (assembly GCA_036268675.1). Taxonomy (GTDB): domain Bacteria; phylum Pseudomonadota; class Alphaproteobacteria; order Rhizobiales; family Xanthobacteraceae; genus Pseudolabrys. The sequence continues at coordinate 7,381 of DATATS010000056.1, read as the reverse complement.
TGGACGTGGGAGTCGCCGGGCAGCATCGGCTTGCCGCCGCCATTGCCGTTGCCGAAGCGGCCGCCGTCGCTCTCGAGTTCGGGCTTGGGCTTGATGATCGCCGAGCGCAGCACTGCCGAGCGTACGATCAATTCGACGCGGCCGACGGTGGCGGCTTCCGCCTGCCAGCAGGCGAGCACGCGTTCGGCATAATGCGACTGGATCCAGCTCTTGAGGAAACGGGTCGGCACCGACAGGCGCACGGTGCCCTCCTCGAACGCTTCCAGGTCCATGCGGGCAAACCAGCTCGAATAGACGTCGTCACCGACTTCGACGCGCAGGCGTCCCTTGACCCGTGTCCAGCTCTCCTGATCCGCACTCATTGTTTTTATGTCTCTTCCGATTGAAGGGTTGATACGGACGCGGGTTGCCCGGCTTGGCGGTCGGTGGATCGCGCAACGCGCCGGAAACAGGACGCAACGTGACGAATTCGAAAACGGCGGCGGGTCGGTGAGGGGTCCGCGGCGGGCTTGCAACAGCCTGTCGGCGGACTTGGATGCTTTGGACAAAGATTTTGGATACCGGACGAAATCGGGGAGCGTTGTGCCTCAGCTCTCCGGCGGCGGTGTGGCGCCGCGAATTCCGCCTGTGTCTGCGGGGCTGGCGGCAGACTTGCGCGAACGCACACTGGAAGGCAGGCATCCAATGGTACCGGCGTCGGTAACCGACGCTGTTCGCGCATCTGTCATGGAACCCCCCTCGTTATAATCTTTCGGGCTCTCACCCGTCGATCGATTCTATGCCCGACTTGCGGCGGGCCAGCGGCGTCTTCCGTTTTGTCGGGACTTGTCCACGCTATTCCCCGGATGAATGTCCGGCGATGTCGTCGATGTCCCGCTCTATCTTTTCTCTTCTCTGTCCTGCTCTGTTGATTCAATTGGCGTTTTGCGCGAGCCGGTCCGCCGCAGTTGGCAAACCATAGCCGTCCTCATCCGCCGATGAGCGTAGAGCAGGTCCTTATTCCTGATGCCGGCCCGGTGAACCCCGGGCACGTGTCAAAAGTTACATGAGAGTTTCGCATGAGCAATCGATTTCGTATTTGCCCGCGCGCCGCGCGATTGGAAACGCGTGTCGCAATGGCGGTATCGCGCCTGGCAACCTGTGGACAACATCTTGATGCAGCGTCGAGAATTTCGGACTCTGAATTTCATCGCGCGCACGGAGCGGCGTTCAAAAATTTATCATCGCGCGTGACGTCGAAAAGGCCCGCCGCGCAGTGATTTTTGGGTCCCTGCCCGCGTATAGATGTAAGTCGTTATCGCCGCGCAAAAATTCTTGCGCGATTATGAGGGTAGCCCCGTCATCGACATCGCGCGAAGCGCCGCGGCACGGCTGCATCCGCGCGCCAATCCGCGCGGAGCAAATTTTTCTAACGAGACGATGACGAATCCATAGCCACGCGCCGTCCGAAGCGCGCGGACGGCCGAAAGCAACCGTTCGGTGGTCGCTCGAACGATTACAAAGAAAAATTGCGTCGTGAAATGCCCGGGGCCACGCCAAAGGGCGGGCCAGGTTGCTTGCCGGCTACTTGGCGAGCTTGGCGATGCGCTTGCTCAGACGCGAAACCTTGCGGCTCGCGTTGTTCTTGTGCACGACGCCGCGCTGCGCCGCACGCATGATGGCTGGTTCCGCGTCCTTGAACGCAGCCATGGCCGCGTTGCGGTCGCCCGAGGCGATCGCTTCCTCGATTTTGCGGACCGAACCGCGCAACGCCGAACGGCGCGTCTTGTTGATCTCGGTCCGGCGCGCGATCTTGCGCGTGGCTTTGCGGGCGGACGTGGTATTGGCCATGAACCTCTCGTTACATCTGGCGCCGGCGGCGAACAAGCCTCGGTCGCGACCCTTATCGATCGGGAAAACTTGGGCCGCGAGCAAGCTCGCCACCAAGGTCGAGGCTTATAGTAAGGCGCGCCGCGGGCGTCAACGCCGGCAAAGATAGTCTTTTCGGCGGCAATTCGCCCGGATCGAGCGCCAATCCGCTCGTTTGGCGATCAAGCCACGCGTTTGGCGCGCACCGCGTCGTGACCTGCAATCACCGAAGCGCGGTCCGACGCGGCGAAGGCTGAAAGCGGCGGCTTGGTGCGCGCTAGTGCCGCATCGCCATGGATATGCGCGAGCAGCGCCTTGACGCCGGAGACCAATGGTTTGCCGTCAAACAGCTTTCGGATGGCGACGGCTGCATCCAGCGCCGTCTGGTCGCCGGTACCCCAGGCGCGCGCGCATAAATCCGCGTTGCAGTTGGCTGTCGCGGAAATGCAGCCGGCAAAAGCGCCGGCGCGGGCTTCGAGCAGGCAGGCCTCGGTCGAGGGGAAAACGGCGAAATCGGTTGAGATGGCGGCCGCCGAGCGCGCATAGGCCATGTCGCCGGAGGAATCCTTCAGTCCCACGATGCGGGAGGGGAAGGCGTCGCGCAGCCGCTTGATCAGCGCGACATGCCACGGCAGGCCGGACATCGCGGGAAAATGATAGAGATAGAGCGGGATTGGTTTGCCGGCGCTCGCCGTCACGATTGCTTCGATATAGGCGGCAAGTCCATCGTCGGGCACGCCTTTGTAATAGAACGGCGGCAGCACCAGCGCGCCGGCAAAGCCCAATTCCGCAGCGTGGCGGGTGAGCGTGACGGCGTCCGCGACCGCCGCGGCCCCGGTGCCAACCATCAGTCGGTCGAGCGGCAGTCCGGCGGACTTATATGCGCTCATCACCGATTTGCGCTCTTCGAGCGAGAACGAGGTCGCTTCCCCGGTAGTGCCGAGCACATTCAGGCCGTCGCAGCCATTATCGAGCAGGAAGCGCGCGAGCTTGGTGGCGCGCCCGGTATCGGGCGCACCCTTTTCGTCGATGGGCGTGGCTATGGCGGCGATCACGCCGGAAAGAGTCTTGCTCACGCTATTACTCCCCATTCTTCGAATGATCGGCTACCCGCTCACATTATAAGCTGCCAGCGCCGCCATGTTGACGAGTTGCGCGTCGTTGGCGCCAAGCTGGACGATCTGTACCGGCTGATCGAGCCCGACCAGCAGCGGCCCGATCACGGTGGCGCCGCCCAATTCCTGCAACATCTTGGTCGAAATCGAGGCCGAGTGGAACGCCGGCATCACCAGTACATTGGCCGGTCCCGACAGCCGGCAGAACGGGTAGGGCGCAGCCAATGCCGGATTGAGCGCGACGTCGGCGGCCATTTCGCCGTCATATTCAAAATCGACCCGTTTATGGTCGAGGATTTTCACGGCCTCGATCACGCGCGCCGAGCGCTCGCCTTCGGGGTGTCCAAAGGTCGAGAACGCCAGCAGCGCGAGGCGCGGTTCATATCCGAGCCGGCGCGCGACGCCGGCTGCTTCGATTGCGATATCGGCAAGCTCCTCGGCATTCGGCATCTCGGTCACCGCCGTATCGGCCACCAGCACGGTGCGCCCGCGCGCCACCACCAGCGACACGCCGATGACGCGATGGCCGGGCTTGGGATCGATCACCCGGCGCACGTCTTCAAGCGCGACCGAGAAATTGCGGGTGACGCCGGTCACCATGGCATCGGCGTCACCCAGCGCCACCATGCAGGCGGCGAAATGGTTGCGGTCGGTGTTCACCAGCCGCTGGCAGTCACGCACCAGATAGCCGTGGCGCTGCAACCGTTCATACAAGTAATTGGTATAGACCGCGTTGCGGGTGGACTTGGCGGCATTGATGACCTCGATGCCTTCGCCCAAGGCAATGCCGAGCTCTTTCGCCGCGATCGCGACACGGTCCTCGCGCCCGCACAACAGCGCCGTGCCGAGCCCCTGGTGCACGAAGCTCGCCGCCGCGCGGATCACCTGCTCCTCCTCGCCTTCGGCGAAAACGACGCGCTTGGGCGAGCGGCGTAAGCGTGCATAGACCTGCACCAGCGTGCCGGCGATCGGATCGCGCCGCGCGTTCAATTGATGCCGGTAGGCGTCCATGTCGACGATCGGCTTGCGGGCAACGCCGGTGTCCATGGCGGCTTTCGCCACCGCCGGCGGCACCGTGGAGATGAGACGCGGGTCGAACGGCACCGGGATGATGTAGTCGGGGCCGAATTTCGGCCGTCCGCCATAGACGGCGGCGACCTCGTCCGGCACGTCCTCGCGCGCGAGATCGGCCAGCGCCTTGGCTGCGGCGATCTTCATTTCCATGTTGATCGTGGTCGCGCGCACGTCGAGCGCGCCGCGGAAAATGAACGGGAAACCGAGCACGTTATTGACCTGGTTGGGATAGTCCGAGCGCCCGGTCGCCATGATGGCGTCGTCGCGCACTTCGGCCACTTCCTCGGCGGTGATTTCCGGGTCCGGATTGGCCATGGCGAAGATGATCGGCTTGTCCGCCATCGACTTGACCATGTCCTTGGTCACCGCGCCCTTGGCCGAGAGGCCGTAGAACACGTCGGCGCCCTTGAGCGCATCGGCCAGCGTGCGGGCGGAGGTTTTCACCGCGTAGCCCGACTTCCACTGGTTCATGCCGTCGGTGCGGCCCTGGTAGATGACGCCCTTGGTGTCGCACAGGATCAGGTTATTGGGCGGGAAGCCCATCGCGCGCAGCAGTTCAAGGCACGCGATACCGGCAGCACCGGCACCGTTGCACACGAGCTTGGTGTTCTTGATGTCGCGGCCGGTGAGGTCTAGCGAATTGAGCAGCCCGGCCGCCGAGATGATCGCTGTGCCGTGCTGGTCGTCATGGAAAACCGGAATGTCCATCAATTCGCGCAGGCGCTGCTCGATGATGAAACACTCGGGTGCCTTGATGTCTTCCAGATTGATGCCGCCCCAGCCGGCGCCCAGCAATTTCACGCAATTGATGAACTCCTCGGGGTCTTCGGTGGAGACTTCCAGGTCGATGGAATCGATATCCGCAAAGCGCTTGAACAGCACCGCCTTGCCTTCCATCACGGGCTTTGCGGCCAGTGGCCCGCGATTGCCCAGCCCCAGAATGGCGGTGCCGTTGGTAATGACGGCGACGAAATTGCCTTTGACGGTGAGGTCGTAGGCGCGGCTCGCATCCTCGGCGATGGCCAAAACCGGTACCGCGACGCCCGGCGAATAGGCGAGCGAAAGGTCGCGCTGGGTCGCCATCGGCTTGGTGGCGACGACTTCCAGCTTGCCGGGACGGCCGACGCTATGAAACTGCAGAGCTTCTTGGTCGGTGAAGGTCGGCCGAGCCGGGCCGCCGGGGGGTTTTGCGGGCATTTTCACTCCATGACGCAACCGGTACCGCCCGGCTTGAGCAAGGGTAGCGAAAGCAGGCGCGGCCGTTCAAGGCAAGACCAATTCCAGACGAGCCCGATTTTAACGGCTATCCGAGGTTGAACCGGGGCGCGGCACGGGTTAATCGAACCCGTCAGTCGTTGCGACGACCTTTGATTTCAGAAGCCCCCGAAAGCCAATGATCCGTTTCCTGTTCCGTTCTCTCGGCCTGGTCTGCCTGGCCGCAGCCTTCATTTTGGTCATCGTCGACGGCATGAAGTCGATCGGCGACAACCGCGTGACCATCACCAGCGTGCGTGCCTTGTGGGAGATCATCAATGCCGCGAGCCTCGCGAAGCTCCAGCCGCTGATTTCGCATTATGCCGGCGGGGTCTTGTGGGACCCCGGCATGGTCACCGTGCTGGCGGCGCCAAGCTGGGCGCTGATCGGAGGCTTCGGCATCGTGTTCATCCTGCTCGGGCGCAAGAAGAAGCCGCTGATCGGCTACGAGCGCTAGCGATTGTCCCAAGTCTTTTTGCCGCGCACAGGCCGGCTCCTTCTCCCCAGGGGGGAGAGCGTTGGGGTGAGGGAGTCCATGTCTCTCGATTGTCCGTGATCCCTCATCTCTCCCTATGGGAGAGGTGAAGCAAGCCGGGTCCTCGCGCGCGTGAGCCTCGCGTGCGCGGCGCTTTCCCAGACGTGATGGGCCCGGGCATTTCGGAAACCAGGGGCAAAGCTTATATTGCGCTCAAGCGATTTCAGGAGAACCAAACCATGTTCGGCTTCAAGAAGGTTGCCTTGCCGACCGCAGCGCAGGCGCTGCCAGGCCGCGATGACGCGATCCGCACGGCGAGCGAGCACTTCGTCAATCACCACGCGCTGAAAGGTCCCTATCCGAAGGGCACGGAGAAAGCGGTGTTCGGCCTCGGCTGTTTCTGGGGCGCGGAGAAAGCGTTCTGGGAACTGGGTGACGGCGTCTATGTCACCGCGGTCGGCTATGCCGGCGGCGTCACGCCGAACCCGACTTACGAGGAGGTCTGTTCGGGCCGCACCGGCCACAACGAAGTGGTGCTGGTGGTCTATGACCCGAAGAAGATTTCCTACGAGAGCCTGCTCAAGACCTTCTGGGAAGGTCATGACCCGACGCAAGGCATGCGCCAGGGCGCCGATGTCGGCACGCAGTATCGATCCGGCATCTACACCTTCACGCCTGAGCAGAAAAAGGCGGCGGAAGCCTCCAAGGCGATGTACCAGGCCGAGCTCGACAAGAAGCGCTATGGCGCCATCACCACCGAGATCGTGGATGCGCCCGAGTTCTACTTCGCCGAGGACTATCACCAGCAATATCTGGCCAAAAATCCATTCGGCTATTGCGGCCACGGCGGCACCGGCGTGTCGTGCCCGATCGGTACGGGCGCCAAGCTCAAGCAGGGCGTGAGCGCCTGAAGGCTTAAGCCTCGCGCGAATGCGATACGGGCGCCCGAAAGGGCGCCCGTTTTGATTGTGCCGCCGCGAACTCTCTGGATGTGCAGAAGATCGCCCGCCGGTGAGGGTTTATTAACCATATAAAGCGTTAATCGGGCGTGAATTTGCATGGACCGGCCCGGATTCGTTCGATGCGGGGAGCCCGAATTCTGTTTGCCTTGATGGCGCCGGTTGTCGCGGCGCTGGCGCTTGCCGGCTGCGCGCACCAGCAGCAGACTTATTATGTGATCGATCCGCAGACCGGCCAGCCGGTACCGGTGGTCTCACAAGCCCAACAGCAGCAGATGGCGCAACCGCCCGATGGCGAGCCGGGTGCGCGCGGGCTGTTCTCGCCTTCGCCGGCTTACGCGCAACAGTCTTACGCGCAGACACAATATGCGCAGCCATCCGCATCGCCGCAGTCGCGCGGCATCCAAGGACTGTTCTCGTCTTCGCCGGCCTATGCGCAGCAGGCTTACGCGCAGACACAATACGTGCAGCCGCAATATCAACCGCAACCGCAGCCCGCGCCGGGCGGCCGCGGTCTGTTCGGTTCATCGGGCGGTTTCTGGAGCAGCGCGCCGCAAGCGCCGCCGCCGCAGACTTACGTGCTACAATATCGTCCGCCGGTCGCCGCCGCGCCGCAATACGCTGCGCAACCGCAATATGCCGCCCCCCGTGCTTAC
>DATATS010000055.1:0-7789 GCA_036268675.1 Pseudolabrys sp. | reverse complement strand
GTTCATGGAGGACGGCTACACCAAGGAAGAGTGGAAGATGGTGGTCGAGACCAAGAAGATTCTCGATCCCAAGATCAAGCTCACCGCCACCTGCGTGCGGGTGCCGGTGTTCGTCGGTCATTCGGAAGCCGTGAATATCGAATTCGAGAATCCGATCAGCGTCGAGGAAGCGCGCACAATTTTGCGCAGCGCGCCCGGCTGCCTGGTGATCGACAAGCACGAGCCCGGCGGCTACGTCACGCCCTATGAATGTGTCGGCGAGGACGCGACTTACATCAGCCGCATCCGCACCGATCCGACCGTGGATAACGGCCTGCAGTTGTGGGTGGTCTCGGATAATTTGCGCAAGGGCGCGGCGCTCAACGCCATCCAGATCGCCGAATGCCTGATCAACCGCAAGCTGATCAGCGCCAAGAAGAAAGCGGCGTAACTTTCGCTGCTAAAACTTCGGCGCCGGAAACGCTTTCGCGTATTGCTCGGACGCCACGCGCATGAACTTGCCGCTCGCGCGATCCAGCACCGACAATTCGCCGGTCGCCACGCCGAAATAAGCACCGTGCAATTTGAGCTTGCCGCGTTCGGCCAGAATCTTCACGCACGGAAACGTCATCAGGTTGCCGAGCGTCGCCACCACCGAGGCTTGTTCCAGCTTGGTGAGATAGCCGCCCAGTGACAGCGTGCCGCGCGGACCGGCCGCCTTTACCGCCGGTGCGATCAGCGCCATCCAGTGCCCGATGAAATCGCCCGACGACAGCGGCGCGTTTTCCTCGACAAAGGCGCGAATGCCGCCGCATTGCGCGTGGCCGAGCACGACGATGTGCTTCACCTTCAGCGCCTGCACGGCGAATTCGAGCGAGGCGGAAACTGCGCGCGTCGCGCCGTCCGGCGTATAGGGCGGCACCAGACCGCTGATATTGCGCGCCACGAATAACTCGCCCGGGCGCGCGTCGAAGATGACTTCCGGCGAACAGCGCGAGTCGCAACAGGCGATCACCATGACCTCCGGCGACTGGCCATCTTCCGCCAAATCGCGGTAGCGGCTTTGCTCGAGCGGCAGCCGCTCGCGCAAAAAGGCGCTGTAGCCCTCGATCAGGCGTTCGGGAAATTCCGCCGTCGTTGAAGTCATGGGCGGTTCATTTCCACACCGCGCCGGGCAAGGCAACAGCCGTCTTCGCGGGGCCAATCGGCGGTGGCACGGGGGCGCCTGCGCCGCTAGGCTAGGGCTGTCGACCGGGGAGCAATCCATGACCATCCGCCCGCGCCGCAGCGTGCTCTACATGCCGGGTTCCAACGCCCGCGCGCTGGAAAAGGCCAAGACTTTGGCCGTCGATGGCGTCATCCTCGATCTCGAAGATTCCGTCGCGCCGGACGCCAAGGAGACCGCGCGCCAGCAGGTGGCGGACGCGGTCAAAGCCGGCGGGTTCGGTTCGCGCGAAATCTTCATCCGCGTCAATGGCGTCGATACGCCCTGGCACGCCGAGGATCTCTCGGCTGCCGCTCATGCTGCGCCCGACGCCATCCTCGTTCCGAAAGTTTCGAGCGCCGATACGCTGGAACTGGTCGGCCGCCGCCTGCTCGATATGCACATCGATCAGAAGACCCGCGTCTGGGCGATGATCGAAACGCCGCTCGCGATCTTTAATATTCTATCGATCGCCGCCGAAGCGCGCGATTCCGAATCCCGGCTGGCTGGCCTTATCATGGGAACCAACGACCTTGCCAAGGATACCCGCGCCCGCTTGGTGCCGGGGCGGGCGCCGATGCTCGGCTGGCTTTCGCTTTGCGTCGCCGCTGCGCGCATCCACGGCATCGACATCATCGACGGCGTCTATAACGATCTTGCCGACGAGAAGGGCTTCGCCGCCGAATGTGCGCAAGGCGCCGAGCTCGGCTTCGACGGCAAGACGCTCGTTCATCCCAACCAGATCGCGCCTTGCAACAAGGCGTTCTCTCCGTCGGCGAACGAGGTCGCGCAGGCGCGCAAGCTGATGGAAGCGTTCGAGCGGCCCGAGAACAAGGACAAGGGCGTGGTTTCTCTCGACGGCCGCATGGTCGAGCGCCTGCACGCCGACATGGCGCGGCGCACGGTGATGATCGCTGAGGCGATTGGCGCGGGCGGCTGAGGCTTCAGCGATCTCGATTTAGCGCATCAAAACAATTCATCGATCCAGATCGAAATCATTCGTACCCGCCGGTGTTGGCTCACTGCGCGATGCAGCCTGTGGCGGTTTTCACTGCTGCGCCGCGCTTTCAAAAACAAAAGGGAGTCAGACTTATGAAGCGTTATGTGATCGAGCGTGAACTGCCCGGCGTGGGTGGAATGAATCGCGCGCAGTTGAAAGACGCCGCGTCGGTGTCGAACGGCGCGCTGGATAAGCTCGCCGGGAAAGTGCAGTGGGTGCAGTCCTACGTCGCCGACGACAAGACGTTCTGCGTCTATCTTGCGCCGAATGAAAACGCGGTGCGCGAGCACGCCACGCTGAGCGGCTTTCCCGCCAGCCAGATCACGGAGGTGCGTGGTATTATCGATCCAACGACGGCAAGCGCCTGACGTTGCGGCGGCGCGGCCAGCGCTGCGCGGCCGGTCGGGGCGTGAATTCAAGCCTGGGGCGGACTAACCCGCTTTTCCGAGCGGCGAGCCTATCGCCGGCGCGCGGCGGTCTTGTCCCGGCGCGGCTGGCTGCGCAAGCTCGCGAGGATCTTGCAGCATGGGCGCAAACTTGCGGCGAATCCGGCGCAGGACGCCGACGCCGTATTGGCCGACGAATTTCACCGTGCGCCGGGCGCGCCACGCCAGCGCGGGATCGGTCGAGAGTGAGCGAAGAGCGTAGGCCTTGTCGAGCGAGGCCTGGTCGCAAACTTGCTTGACCGGGTCGTCATAAAAGCGCGCGATTTTGCCGGCGCCCATCCCCGGCGTGGCCAGCCAATCCCGGACGTGAACGTTACAGAGCCGTTCGACATCGTTGAGCGCCTTGCGCGCGCCGGTGCCCGCCGCCGGGCACGAGGTCGCAAAGGCGTCGCCGACCAGCACCACGCCGGCCTGCCGGTGGCCGTGCGTGACGCAGAGATCGATGGGACGAATCTTGACGTCACCGGTGACGTCAAAATCTCCCGTCACCCTGTGCAGTCCGGGCATCAGCGCGTGCAGCGTCTCGATCGGCCTGGCGCGCATCTCCCGCAGCCAGGGATCCTGCTTGTCGCGATAGGTGAAGAGATTGGCGCGCATCGTCGCGCCGATCGGAAAGAGCGTGAGCAGCGCGGTACGGTCGCCGGTACGCTCGGCGTAATAGGTCAGCGCGGAGAAATCGAACGCCGGCCGCCCGGCCGGCACGACATCGAAGCCGACGGAAGTCGAATGACATTCGCTCACCACCTCGCGTCCAAGGCCGAGTGAATGGCGCAAGGTCATATTGAGCCCGCTCGCCAGCACGACCAGACGCGCGGAAATATTTTCGCCGGTCGACAAGGTGACGCTTTGGCATTCATTACCGGTCGCGATCGCCGTCACCTTGGCATTGATCATCGGCACGCGCGGCGGAATGAGGCCGCGGACGGTGTTGACCAGCGGCGCGTAAAAGATGCCTTGCTGATCGCTCGGGCGCTTGTCGAGCAGGCGGCCGAAACGCGCGACCCAGCATTCGCGGTCGTGCGTCGTGGCGCGCAGGACGCCATCGGCGAGGCCGATCTTTTGCAGAATGGCGACTTGCACGCCGTCGAGTTTTTCGCAGCGGAAATCCGGCGGATAGATCGGGTGCGGATCGACGATGACCGCATCGACGCCGGCGTTGCCGAGCATGGCGGCGGTGAGCGAGCCGGCGAGTCCGCCGCCGACAATGGCGACATCGGTCTTGCGCATCACGCCGTCTCCCGCCGCGCGCCGGCGCGATAGGCGGCCTTCGCCTGCGCGCGCAGCCGCAGATAGACGGCTTGCAACCGGCTCAAATGGGCGAAGGTCGCCGAACCGCCGCGCCGCGCATCGATCCACATTTCCGCCATTGGCTGGCGTTCCGACCATGACGCCATGAAGCTGCTGTCGTCATAGCTGCAGGAATCCACGCATGTGATGCCGGGGTCGGCGAGCAAGGCGGCGGTGTAATCTTCGAACAGCAGCATGCCGGGCGAAAAATCGTGCAGCGTCTCGTCGTAGGTCGTCTTCCAGGTAAAGGCGGTCGTGCCCGCGCGCAGCACGATCTGCATGCTCACCGTCCGCCCGTCGAGCGTGAGCGCGTGAATCCAGGCCTCGCCCAGCGGCGCCAAAGCGGTCACCATCTCGCGCGCAAATGTAGCGTCGGGTGGATTACTGAGCAGCGCGGTGCGCTTGCGTCCCTTCCAGCCGGCCGCCTCGAGGCGCAGGAAGTCTTCCAGCGCGCGGCCGACTGCCTCGGGCTCGCTGATGATTGTCGATTCGAGCGTGCCTTTTTCGGCGAGCCTGCGCCGGTGCTGCCGCAACTTTTTGCGGCGCGACGCCGATAGCGCGCTCTCCATGTACTGCTTGGCGTCGAGCTTTGAGGCGAGCATCGGACGTCTGAATCGGCGCAGGATGGCGGGCGCACTGCCGCGCGCGGCAAGCACGCGCATGAGCGCCTGCGTGGTGGCGCCGTCATCGCGCATGGCGTCGAGCGCGACAACGTTCGGCAGGCTCGGGTCGGCGGCGATGTGGTCGAGCATGGCCTGCAAGGTCTCGTCGAGCAGGTCGCGGTCGATTACGGGCGAGGCGAGATAGGCCTGCGCGAAAGGCGGCGCGGCCAGCGCCGAGAGGGGGATGATCGAGCGCGGCGCGCGGCCGGCGTTGAAGGCCCAGAAGCCGGCAAGGCGCCTGCGGCCGGGCGAATTCTGCCAGACCAGCAGCGCCCGGCTCCGGCTGTCCGGATAGCAGGCGCTGAGCGCGATCAGCACCGGATGCATGAAAATGTTGGCGACGTCGGCGCGCACGATCAAATCGCGCCATTCCATCTGGATTTCGGCAAGCCGCGCGCCGGCGGCCACTTCGACCGCGACGCTTGTCGTTGCGTCCGCGCGCGCGCGCGACGGCTGCTGCGTCACGAACGCGACACGCGCGTCAACTTCTGCCAATGTGGCGGATGCTGGCAACGGACCCCCCGCTTTCTCGTCGGCTGTGCCCCGGCGGCTGTCATACGCGACAACCTTTCACATGCGGTTTACGGCGCCGCCAAAGTAGCGCGTGCCCTTTCACCGAAAATTAGGGTTAAAGCCGCGCAATGGCGCGGTCGCGCCTGCGCTCCCATGGCGCGGTCGCGCCTGTGCTCCCATGGCGCGCTCGCGCGGGCGGTCAGGCGCTTTGTCGCCGCCAGACGAACATGTGCAAGCCGAGCTGGCGGCGCGCGATCAGAAACAGCAACGCAGATTCGACAATGAAGGCGCCGGCGGTCGCGTAAGCGACGCCGATGCCGCCGAAACGGGGCGCAAGAAAGAAGCAGCCGAGCAAATTAAAGGCGAAAGCCGCAGCATAAGCCAGCGCGCATGTGTGCTGCTGGCCGAGCACGTTGAGCAACCGCTCGACCGGCCCGACGCAGGCGCGCGCCAGCTGGCCGACGGCGAGGATGACGATGACCGGATAGCCGCCGCCAAAACCAGAACCGAACAGCGCCAGGATCGGTTTGCCGAGCAGCAACATCAGCGTGCAGCCGGCGAGCGAGGGCCAGAACACCCAGCGCACGGTGCCGGCCGCGAATGAGGCCAGGCCGGCGCTATCGCCGGCGATGCGATAGGCGGTGAAGCGATGCGCGGAAGCCGCCGACACCGCGTATTGGATGATGCTGACCAGCGCCAGCGTCTTGGCGGCGGCGTAATAGTGCGCGACCTCCCCGGCCGATCGGAAAATCTTGAGCACGATCACGTCGGTCGCGGTGAGCAAGGTGTACATGCCCCAGACGAGCACGATTGGCAGCGCGGTGTTGAACCAGAGTCGCGCGCCGTAATTCTTGTCGCCCGGCGGAACGACGGTCGCGAGTCTTCGCTGCAGCATCGCCAACTGGAAAAGGGCGCTGAGCCAGATCGCCATGGCCAACACAGCCGTCACCGTGACGGCGTCCATGACAAAGCCGAGGGCGCGCGCAAACGCCACGCCCGCGATCAGCAGAAGCGGGCGCACGATATAAGGCGGCAGCAGCGCGAGATTGATCCAGTTGTACGACCGCGCCATGGCGTCGAACATGAAGGTCGATGCGTAGAAGGGCAGCGCCGCGCAGACGAGGTAGAACGGCATGATCACTCGACTGTCGAGCCGGTCTTCGATCTCATGCACGATCACCGCGCCCAGCAGCGCAGCCACGGTGCCGGCGCCGAAGGTGATCCAGCGGCTGCCGGCGAGATAGCCGCGCAACATGTCGAAGGCACGGGCGTGGGTGTATTCCGGAATGAACCGTTGTGCGGTCAGCGGCATGCCGAGATGGACCAGTTCGCCGACCAACATCAGCCAGGTCCAGGCATAGACGTAAATGCCGAATTCGGAGTCGCCCATCCAGCGCGCGAGCAACACCTGCGAGAGGAAAATGATAGCCGCGCTGGCCATGCGGATCAGGAACGCGATGCCGGCCATGCGCTGGGTGAGCGCGTGCTCGCCGGCGCGCCATTGCCGCACGCGCATGCGCAGCCGTGCGAATACGCGCGGCGGCGGCGAATTCCTGGTGTCGGTTAATGCCATTCAAGCGCCCCGAAAGGTGCGCAAGAATCTAGAGGCAATTGGTAAGTTTAATCTGAAGGCGCATTTTTCCAGGGTTCCGGCCCGGCCGCGCGCGATTGAACGGTTTTTGAACCAAATCAGGACGGTGCGTTCAGCGCGGCAGCGAACTTCATGCCCACGGCCGCGCCGCCGCGGCCTTGCTCTCGTAGCTTTCGATCTTGGCGCTCTTCTGTTTGGTGAGCCCGATATCGTCGAGGCCGTTGAGCATGCAGTGCTTGCGGAATTCGTCGATCTCGAATTTGACTACGCCGCCATCTGGACCACGTATTTCCTGCTTCTCCAGATCGATCGAGAGCGTGGCGTTGGCGCCGCGCTCGGCATCGTCGAACAGTTTCTCAAGATCTTCCGGCGAGACGCGGATCGGCAGGACGCCGTTCTTGAAGCAGTTGTTGTAGAAGATATCGCCGAACGAGGTCGAGATCACGCAGCGGATGCCGTAATCCATCAACGCCCAGGGCGCGTGTTCGCGCGAGGAGCCGCAGCCGAAATTGTCGCCGGCAACGAGGATTTTGGCCTTGCGATACGCCGGCTTGTTGAGCACGAAGTCCGGATTTTCGCTGCCATCGTCCTTGTAGCGCATTTCCGAGAACAGACCTTTGCCGAGGCCGGTGCGCTTGATCGTTTTCAGATACTGCTTGGGGATCACCATGTCGGTGTCGACATTGATGATCTTCATGGGCGCGGCGACGCCTTCCAAAGTGGTGAATTTGTCCATGACCGGCTGATCTCACATCCTGATTGCAGAAGGGTTTATCGCGAAGCCGATTGCGATGGAAGTTCTTAGTCCGCCGCCGCTTCGATGGCTGCCATGTCGTCGTCGGAGAAACCGAAGTGGTGGCCGACCTCGTGCACCAGCACATGCGTCACGATGGCGCCGAGGCTGTCCCGGCGCCTGGCCCAGTAGTCGAGGATCGGGCGGCGGTAGAGCCAGATCATGTTGGGGAATTGTTGCGGGTTGGTCGGCGACTGGAACGGCAGACCAACGCCCTGGAAGAGGCCGAGCAAGTCATATTCGCTGCCGAGCTTCATGGCTTCTACGACCATTGCACTGGGAAAATCGTCTACGCGGACGACCAAATCCTCGCA
>DATATS010000054.1:0-25007 GCA_036268675.1 Pseudolabrys sp. | reverse complement strand
TCGACCTTTGGCCATTTATCGAAATCGGCCTTCGGCATCGCCTTGCGGTTGGCGCCTGTGTCCATGATCGAGGGCGCGACCGCGTTGACCAGGATGCCGTCGGCGGCGACCTCTTCTGCCAGGGCAATCGTGAGCGCGGCGACGCCGCCTTTGGCGATGGTGTAGGCAATCATGCCGGCGCCGATGCGTGGCTCAAGCGCCTGGCGCGAGGCGACATTCACGATGCGGCCGCTGGCTTTCTTCATGGCGATCACGGCCATGCGGCAGCACAGGAAACAGGACGTCAGATTGGTGTCGATCTGCGCCATCAGGCCGGCCTTGTTGGTGTCCGCGAGTTTTGCCGCCGAAAAGCCGCCGGCGATGTGGATCGAGGCCCACAGGTTCGGCAGACCGTCATAGAGACGCTCGACTTCCGGCTCCTCCGCAAGATCCGTGACTTGCAGAAATTCAACGCGCGTGTCGCCGCGCAGCGGAGAATTCTTCAGGTGCTGCTCAAGAACGTAAGGCACACGGCAATGCGCACCGTATTCGACCAGCTTCGCGACGACCGCCGTCCCGAGCGCGCCGGTGCCGCCGGTAACGACAACATGACGCCCTGTGAAATCCATCAGCCGCGTCCCCGCTTCACGCGCATCGGCAGCACCTGGAATTCGATCCAGTTCGCCACCTCGCTCACGCGCAGCTTCTTGTCGAGCACGTTGCGGCTGATGCCGTGCAGCCACGCCAGTCGCTTGCACTCCGGATCGCGATCGAGCGCGTCGAGGTCCTGTTCGAAACCCTCAACCCCCGCTTCGTCGGCGAAGAAGCCTTCGCCGATCAGCCGCGCGCCGATGCGGCGCACGATCGCCGCCAATTCCCGCAAGGGATATTCCGGATGATATTGCACCGCCCAGGCGACCGAGCCGTTGGTGCGAATTTCGGCGGCCTGCACCGACGACATCGTATTGGTGGCCAGCAAGGTGGCGCCGGGCGGCAAGGCTTCGACTTCATCGAGATGCACGGTCGGCGCGTTGAACACGTCGAGCTTGCCGACATACATCGGGTGCTTGCGGCCGGCTTCGGTGAGCCTGATGCCGCGGCCGAAACCGATCTCGCGGCCTTTCGGATTTTTGCGCACGGCGCCGCCGGCCGCGGCGGTGATCACTTGCAAGCCCCAGCATGAGCCGAATATCGGCGTGCCGGTGCCGAGCGCGGTGCGCACCAGATCGACCTGGCGCAGCACTTCCGTACCGCCGTTGTAGATATGCAGGCTCGATCCGGTGATGGCGATGCCGTCGTAGCCCACCAGCGCCTCGCCTTCCGGCAACGTGGCGGCGGGGTCGCCCGGATAGCAGGTGTCAACGCTTGCCCCCGGCAGCAGTTCGCGCAGCAGGTCGGAATAGCCCTTGCTCGCCGGCGTGCCGCCGACGGCCACATGCTCGGCCATGGTCTGCGGCGAATTGCCTTCGATGACGAGCAGGTGGGGGGAGGGCATTGGGTACTTTTTTACGGTCTCTGGCCGGCGCCGTGGGTGGGCAGACGCATGGCCGCAAGATAGAGCGAGCAAAGGCTAATTTGCAATCAGGGCCGAATCTTGTGGCTTTGCGCAAAGGCGGACATCGCCGTTCTTGAGTGTGCCGCGCAAGCCGCCCATTCTGCGGGTCCACAAGCGAATCAGCAGGCAAATGGCCGACTACGACCTCGCCATTATCGGCGGCGGCATCAACGGAACCGGACTGGCACGCGACGCCGCCGGCCGTGGCGTGCGCGTCCTTTTGGTCGAGATGAACGATCTCGCCTCCGGTACCTCGTCGGCCTCCTCCAAGCTGATCCACGGTGGCCTGCGCTATCTCGAGCACGGCGCTTTCCGTCTTGTGCGCGAAGCTTTGCAGGAGCGCGAGGTGCTGCTGCGGATGGCGCCGCACGTGATCCGACCGTTGCGTCTGATGCTGCCGCCGATGCCCGGCATGCGCTCGCCGCTGCTGTTGCGGTTCGGGCTGTTCATCTACGACATGCTGGGTGGACGCGAAATTCTCCCCGGCACGCGCACGGTCGATCTCACGCATAATCCGGTTGGCCAGCCGCTCAAACGCCTGTTCCGCTACGGCTTCGAGTTTTCCGATTGCATGGCGGACGATTCCCGCCTGGTGGTGCTCAACGCGCTGGACGCGGCGGAGCACGGCGCCGATATCCGCACCCGCACGCGGCTCACGCGCGCCGAGCGTGGCGCCGAATGGGAGCTGGTGCTCAACTGCCGCGGCCAGCGCCAGGTTGCGACCGCGCGCGTACTGGTCAACGCCACGGGTCCCTGGATCGGCGAGGTGGCCGACACCGTGATCCGGCGCCCGAAGCCGTCGCCGGTGCGCCTGCTCAAGGGCAGCCATATCGTGGTACGCCGGCGCTTCGAGCACGACAGCGGCTATCTGCTGCAAGCGCCCGACAACCGCGTCGTGTTCGTGCTGCCATTCGCGCAGGACTACACGCTGATCGGCACCACGGATGAAAACTTCGTCGGCGACGTCAATTCGCCGGCACCCGATCCTGCCGAGATCATCTATCTGTGCAACACGGTGAACGAATACTTCCGCGACAAGCTGCTGCCCGACGAGTTGCTGTGGTCGTTTGCCGGCGTGCGCGCGCTGTATGACGACGGCAACAAGCGTCCCGAGGACGTTACGCGCGACTACATGCTCGAGCTCGACGAGGTTTATGGCGAAGCGCCGCTGCTTTCGGTTTATGGCGGCAAGATCACCACCTATCGCCGGCTGGCGGAGGCGGCGATGGCCAAGATCGGGATTTTCTTCGGCGGCCTGCCGCGCTGGACCGCGGGTTCGACGCTGCCCGGCGGCGACTTTCCGGCCGACGGCTTTTACGCGCAAGTGGCGGAAGCGATCGGCCGCTGGCCATTCCTCGATGAACCTTATGCGCGCCGGCTGGTGCGCGCCTATGGCACCCGCGTCGAGCGCATCCTGAAAGACGCGCAAAGCATGGAAGACCTGGGTCCGCGCCTGACCGGCAATCTCACCGGCGCCGAGGTGCATTATCTGGTCGAGAACGAATGGGCGCAGACCGCCGAAGACATATTGTGGCGGCGCAGCAAGCTCGGCCTCGGCGCCACGCCGGAGGAGCGCGCCGCACTCGGCGAGTTTATCAAATCGCTAGGCACGCCGAAGCCCGCGTGATCGCGCGCATGGTTAGCGAAACGTTGCGGCCATCGTCCCATTTCCACCGGCGCGTTTCATCCTGTCGCCACACCTTTATGCTTTAATTGCTGCGACCATTAGCTAGGTTTCGGATACCAATGTCGATCGACATGAAATCGCTGGCCACGCGCTTGGCCGCCACCAAGGTTCTGGTGGTGGACGACGAGCATTATATGCGCAAGGTCGTGCGCAGCTTGCTCATGAGCATCGGCGTGCGCACGATCTATGAGGCGCCGGACGGCCCGGCCGGTCTCGAATTGATTCGCACCGTCGCGCCCGACATTGTCATCCTCGATTGGGAAATGCCCGGCCTCGACGGC
Source organism: Pseudolabrys sp. (assembly GCA_036268675.1). Classification (GTDB taxonomy): domain Bacteria; phylum Pseudomonadota; class Alphaproteobacteria; order Rhizobiales; family Xanthobacteraceae; genus Pseudolabrys. The sequence continues at coordinate 21,505 of DATATS010000054.1, read as the reverse complement.
CCCGGCTTCGTGCGCATGGTGCGCTCGCCCGATACATTCCCGTTGCCGGACGTGCCGATCATCATGCTCACCGGTCACGGCGAGCGCTCGCGCGTGATCGAGGCGATCAATATCGGCGTCAATGAATTCCTGCTCAAGCCGGTGTCGTCGAAATCGCTGCTGGACCGTCTGATTTCCGTGCTGGCCAAGCCGCGCCAGATCATCCAGAGCGGCGATTATTATGGGCCGACGCCGCGCAAGATGGCCTCCATCCATGCCGACGGCGACCGGGCAATCGCCAATCTCGTCCTGGTGAACTAGTCTCTGCTGCGCGCTTGATGCGCACTCGACGCGCGCTTGCCGGAGACCGTCTTGCCGACCGCTCTCATTGCCATCGATCAGGGCACGACCTCGACGCGCGCCATCGCGTTCGATGTGGCTTTGCGCCCATTGGCGAGCGCCCAGCAGGAACTACGTCAGATTTATCCGCAGCCGGCGCTCGTCGAGCACGATCCGGAGGACATCTGGCAGGCCACGATTGCGTGCGTGCGCGATTGCGTGGCCAAGGCGGGGCTTGCGCCCGCGGACATTGCCGCCATCGGCATCACCAATCAGCGCGAAACCACGGTCATCTGGGATCGCGCCACCGGCAAAGCCATCCACAACGCGATCGTCTGGCAGGATCGCCGCACCGCCGCGTATTGCGACGAACTGCGCCGCGCCGGCCACGAGCCGGAGATCACGGCCAAGACCGGCCTGCTGCTCGATCCGTATTTCTCCGCAAGCAAGATCGCCTGGCTTCTAGACAATGTGCCGGGCGCGCGCGCAAAAGCACAATCGGGCCGACTTGCTTTCGGCACCATCGACAGTTTTTTGCTGTGGCGGCTCACCGGCGGCAAGGCGCACGCAACCGACGCCAGCAACGCCGCGCGCACGGCGCTGTTCGACATCGGGCGCGGCGTCTGGGACGACGATCTTTGCAGGCTGTTCGACGTGCCGAAAAGCCTGCTGCCGCAGGTGCGCGACAATGCCGCCGCGTTCGGCGCCACCGACCGGAAATTGTTTGGCGCAAGCATCCGCATCCTCGGCATGGCCGGCGATCAGCAGGCCGCGACCGTCGGGCAGGGCTGCTTTGAGCCCGGCATGATGAAATCGACCTACGGCACCGGATGCTTCGCGCTGCTCAATACCGGCGCGACGCGCGTCACCTCGCGCAACCGGCTGCTCAGTACCATCGCCTACCAGCTCGACGGAAAACGCACTTACGCGCTGGAGGGCGCGATCTTCATCGCCGGCGCGGCCGTGCAATGGCTGCGCGATGGCTTGAAACTCATCTCGAAGGCTCCCGAGGCGGACAAGCTCGCCGAACGTGCCGACCCGGCCGAACAGGTCTATCTGGTGCCGGCCTTTGTCGGCCTCGGTGCGCCCTATTGGGATGCGCAGGCGCGCGCTGCCATCCACGGTCTGTCCCGCAACTCCGGCGCGGCTGAATTGGCGCGTGCCGCGATCGAGGCGGTCGGCTATCAGACGCGCGACCTGCTCGAAGCGATGCGCGCGGACTGGACGCAAGTCAGTGCGGCGGAAACCGTGTTGCGCGTGGATGGTGGAATGAGCGTGAGCGAGCCTGCCATGCAGTTTCTCGCCGACATCCTGGCGGCGCCGGTCGACCGGCCGGTCGTCATGGAAACCACCGCTCTGGGCGCGGCCTATCTCGCAGGCCGCCAGGCGGGCCTGTGTCCCGATCTCGACGGCTTTGCCGCGCAATGGCGGCTCGACAGGCGTTTCATGCCGCAAATGGACCCCGCCACGCGGGAGCGCAAATACGCCGGCTGGCGGGACGCCGTGCGGCGAACGTTAACGGCAAGTTGAGATTTGACGGCGACACTCGACCGGCCAGAAGGCGTCCCGGCGATGAATGTCAACAGCAAGCAGGCCGAGTTCCTGATCCAGCAGCTGCGCGTGCTGCTGGTGGACGACAATCCGTTCATGCGCAGCGTGGTGCGTGGGCTGCTCGCCAATATCGGCGTCAAGAAAATCGACGAAGCCAGCGACGGCATTTCAGCGCTTGAGCTGATCCGCATCACCAATCCGGATGTGCTGATCCTGGATTGGGAAATGCCGCTGCTCAACGGTCCGGAGCTGGTGCGTATTGTGCGCTCGCCCGGCGTGTTTCCGACGCCGGATCTGCCGATCATCATGCTCACCGCGCACGGCGAGCGCTGGCGCATTCTGGAATCCGCCAAGCTCGGCGTGAACGAATTCCTGTGCAAGCCGGTGTCGGCCAAGGCGCTGTTCGACCGCCTGATCTCGATCCTGCTCAACCCGCGCGAAAGTGTCCGGCTCGGCAGCTACTATGGCCCGGCGCCACGATCGCCGACCAAAGACCCGAGACGCGACATCGCCGATCCGACGCCGGACGCGGTATAATCGGCGTTCAATTCGCCTGCGCCAAAAAGGTTGAGCGCCTCGCGCCCTCCCGCTAGCGTGCGTTGGGCGTTCGCGGGGACGGGTTCCGACAATGACGGACGGTGGGCAGCCGCTGCTGCGCTTCGATGGCGTCACCAAGCGCTTCGGTGCGATGGCCGCCGTCGATAGGCTTTCCCTCGACATCGGCCAGGGCGAATTCTTCGCGCTGCTCGGGCCCTCCGGCTGCGGCAAAACCACGTTGCTGCGTTTGCTCGCAGGCCTGGAGAATTTGAGCGAAGGACGCATCCTGCTCGACGGCGAGGATATCGGCTCCGTGCCGGCCTATCTGCGGCCGGTCAACATGATGTTCCAGAATTACGCGCTGTTCCCGCATCTGTCGGTCGCGGGAAATATCGCCTTCGGGCTGCGCCAGGAGCAGGCCGGCCGCGCCGAAATCGCCGAACGGGTTGCCGAGATGCTGGCGCTCACGCGCCTGCAAGGCTTCGAGAAGCGCCGCGTCGGGCAACTCTCGGGCGGGCAGCGCCAGCGGGTGGCGCTGGCGCGCTCGCTGATCAAGCGCCCGCGCCTGTTGCTGCTCGACGAGCCGCTGGCGGCGCTCGACAAGAAGCTTCGCGCGGAGACGCAATCCGAACTCATGGAATTGCAGCGCAAGCTCGGCACCACCTTCATCATCGTCACGCACGACCAGGAAGAGGCGATGATCGTCGCCGACCGCATCGCGGTGATGAACCAGGGCCGGCTGATCCAGGTAGCCAAGCCCGCCGATATCTACGAGCGACCGAATTCGCGCTGGGCTGCCGACTTCATCGGCGAGGTGACGTTGATCGAAGGCCGGCTCGTCGATGGCGTCCTGCAAAGCGCGGTCGGGCCGCTGCGTGTCGGGGCAGGCCACGGCGCCCCGTCGCACGCGACCGTCTGGCTAGCGCTGCGGCCGGAAAAGCTGCGCCTCAACGCAGAGCGGCCGGCGGGCGAGGACAATGCACTCGCCGGCACGGTGCACGAGATCGGCTATCGCGGCGGCCTCTCGATCTATCAGATGCGGCTTGCCGACCGCTCATTGATGAGGGTGGCGGTGGCGAATACCGGCGCGGCGCGCGGCAGGACATTCGCCGTGAACGAACTGGTCTGGCTGTCCTGGCCGGCGGAAGCCGGCGTGGTGTTGACGCAATGAGCGCCGGGCGCAGCGCACACCTTTCCTGGGGTCAACGGCTGATGCTGCTGATCCCTTACGCGTGGCTTGCGCTGTTCTTTCTCGGTCCCTTTCTCATTGTGCTCAAGATCAGCCTGTCGCAAACCGTCATCGCGCAGCCGCCTTATGTTCCGCTGCTCGATCCGTCCGCCGGCTGGCATGGTCTGAAAAATTTCGCCGGGCAACTCTCGCTCGACACCTATCGGCTCATCGCCTCCGACCCGATCTATCTGTCTTCCTATCTCAAGAGCCTGAAGATAGCCGGCGTTTCCACCGGCATTCTCCTGCTGATCGGCTATCCGCTCGCTTACGGCATCGCGCGCTCGCCGCGCCGGTTGCAGCCGCTGCTCGTCATGGCGGTCGTTCTGCCGTTCTGGACGTCGTTTCTGATCCGCGTTTACGCCTGGATCGACATTCTGCAACGCGACGGCCTGCTCAACGCGATGCTGCTCAAGCTTCATATCGTTAGCGCGCCGGTGGCGTGGCTGTCGTCCGACACGGCAATCTATATCGGCGTGGTCTATTCGTATTTGCCGTTCATGGTGCTGCCGCTCTACGCCACGCTGGAAAAGCTGGACGACACGCTGCTCGAGGCTGCCGCCGATCTCGGTTGCACGCGCTTGCAGGCGTTCTGGCGCGTCACCGCGCCGTTATCCTTGCCCGGCGTGGCGGCCGGCGCGCTGCTTTGTTTCATTCCCATCGTCGGAGAGTTTGTCATCCCCGATCTGCTTGGCGGCTCCGACAGTTTGATGATCGGCCAGACACTGTGGACCGAATTTTTCTCCAACCGCGACTGGCCGGTGGCGTCGGCCATCGCCGTCACGCTGCTCGGCCTGCTGATCGTGCCGATTGTGTTTTATGAGCGGCTTCAACAACGCCAGTTGGAGGGCCTGCGCTAATGCGTCGCGGCGCCTCGATGTTCAACGTAACGGCGGTCGCGTTGGGCCTCGCGTTTCTCTATCTGCCGATCGCGGTGCTGGTGATCTATTCGTTCAACGCATCGCGTCTGGTCACGGTTTGGGCCGGCTGGTCGCTTCGCTGGTACCGCGAACTCATGCACGACGATGCGATGTTGCAGGCAGCCTCGATCAGCCTGCGCGTGGCGGTATTATCAGCGACGGCGGCAACCGTACTCGGCACGCTGTCGGCCGTCGTGCTCGCGCGCTTCGGGCGTTTTCCCGGGCGGCTGCTGTTTTCGGGCATGGTCTATGCCCCGCTGGTGATGCCTGAGGTGATCACGGGCCTGTCGCTGCTGCTGCTGTTCGTCGCGGTCAATGTCGATCGCGGATTCTGGACCATCACCATCGCGCACACGACGCTGACGCTGTGTTTTGTCGCGGTGATCGTGCAATCGCGCTTGATCGGATTCGATCGCAGCCTCGAAGAGGCCGCCATCGACCTCGGCTGCCCGCCGCTCAAGACCTTCCTGACGGTGACGCTGCCGTTGATCTGGCCGGCAATCGCCGCCGGCTGGATGCTGGCCTTCTCGCTCTCGCTCGACGATCTGGTGATCGCGAGCTTTACGACGGGACCCGGCGCGACAACGCTGCCCATTCGAATCTATTCGGAAGTGCGTCTCGGCGTGAAGCCGGAAATCAACGCGGTGTGCACGATCATGATTACGGTGGTGGCGCTCGGTACCATCGCAGCGTCCCTCATCGCCAAGCGTGGCGCCGCGCGGCGCGAGCGCGCGGCATTGGGCGCGCAGGTCTGACACAGGTTGTCTGGATCACTCGCTGCTGCTCTGGCCCGGCGGGCGAAACAGGTACACCAGGAACCAGATCGGCACGATCACCAGCGAGCCGAGCAGCACGTTCGGCCACGCCCAGGCGAAGCCCTGCCTCGCATAATCCTCGATGCGGTCGGCCGAAAGCCCGAAGCTGCGCATCAGCTGTTCGGCGGTGATGCCGAAATGCGCCATGATCGTTCCCACCACCAGCGAGGCGACGGCGACTTTGACCAGCGTCCGGAGGATTGCGTATGGCATCCGCGCCCTGTCGTGGCCTGCCTCATAGGCCGGCCAAGTGATTCCGGCCAAGTGATTCGCGTTGCCGCCAATAATAGTGGAATGCGCGCGCCTGCGGCACTCGCGTTGCCGCCAATAATAGTGGAATGCGCGCGCCTGCGGCACTCGCGCGGCCGCCTGTGTATGCCTCTTATTGCGTCTTTTGCGCCGGCAGACTGGACTGATCGGACGCCGGAATGGTGCCGGAGGGCTGTGGCGCGGCGGGTGCAGCGATGATGCCACCATCCGCCGGGTTCCCGCCGCCATGGGTGCGCCGGCCGCGTTCAGCATTGAACAGTGGCGCGGCCGCGCCGGAGCGGCGGATCAATGCTTCCGCATCGGGCAGCATGATGGGGTCGTCCCATGAGCCCTGCACGATAAAGGGCAGTTCGAACGAGGCGGCGGCAGGCTTGGCGGTCGACATCAGGGCGGCGGTGCCCTTGAGATCGAGTTCGCGCGTCGGGATCGAGGCGGTGCCCGCGAGCGCCAGCCGCACCGCCGAACCGTCGACCTGCACGTTCTCGACGCTGACGATGCCCTTGTTGATCTTCAGGCCCACGCTGATCTTGTCGAAGGGCGTCCGGCCGCTGCGAAAATCGCCGCCGCCGGACAGCGGGCGGCGTTCCAGCCGGCGCAGCAATTGCTCCACATTGAGGCCCGCGATCGCGCCCTTGGTGCCGATCAGGCTGGCATTGCCGCTTAGCGTATGCGTCACGCCCAGCACGCTGTTGCCGCTGCCTTCAACGGAAAATGAAACGTCGCCCTTGCCCTCAAGCCGGTGCAGCCCGAACAATTGCCCGAGGCAGGTTTCGAGATCGACATCGCTGAAGTGAAGCTGCGATTTCATATCCACGCCGGAATCGAAATTCGCGAGCGACAAGGTGCCTTTGATCACGCCGCCATAGGCCTGCGCCTCGCCGACCGTGATCACAAGCTTGCCCTCGTGCAGATTTGCGCCGATGGCGGTGCGTCCGATCTGCGCGTTCGACACGATTACCTTGGCCGCCGACAGCCGCAAATCGAGGTCGATGCCGGCGAGACCTTCGAGCGCGATGTGAGCGTCGTTCCATTCGCGCTGGTTGGCTGTCAGCAGACGCACGGTGGAGACGTAAGGCGTGAGATTGAGCGTGTCGACGGCGAGCGTGCCCTGCACGGTCTGGCGTCCCTCGGTGCCGAAGGTGAGCACGCCCTCGGCGGTATTGCCGTCGAGTTCCACATTGACGTTGCTGAGACCGATGGTGTCGCCCGTGACATCGGTATGCGCCTTGATGGCGAAATGACCGAAGCCGCCGCCAGGAAGCGGCCGCTGTCCGAGCCAGGTCAGCGTATCGCGCAGCGAGGCGGCGTCGGCGGCGAGCGTGCCTTCGATCTTGACCGTCGGCTTGACGCTGATCGAGCCTTCGAAGGCGGCCTTCATCTGTCCACCGGCAACACGCAGTTTCAGTCCGGTGCGCGCGCCCGCCAGCGCCGCGGAGAAATCGCCGAGCGTTGCCGTCACGTCGAGCGGCTCGGAATTCCAGATCAGGCGGCCGGTAGCGCCGAAGCTTTTGGAGATTGACGGCCAGGCCAGCGAGAATTGCACGTCGTCGAGCGTTTCCAGAACCTTGTGCGCGCTGTCGCGCACCACCACGGTCCCGTTATCGATGCGCATCTCGGAAAAGGCGGCCGTCCGGACGGCGTTCGGCTTCTGGCTGCGTGCCAGCGATTCGATCAAGCCCGACCAGTTTGAGCCGCCGTCGGCGTCGGGGTCGATGGTGATGGTCGGTCGCTCCAGCGACACGTCGGCGATCTCGACGCGTCCGATCAGCAACGGAAAAAAGCGCAGGCGCGCGGTCAAGCGTTCGGCGGTGAGCGCGGGATGCGCGGCTTCGCCCAACACGACATCGTCAAAGCTGACGCGCCCGGAAGGAAACAGCGACACGGTCGCCGGGCCGCGCAGCATCGGGTTCAATCCGGTGACGGCGTGAATTTCGCTCATCACCCGCGCGCGCACCGTATCGGCCGAAATGAGATAGCGGGCTGCCGTCAATGCGCCGGCGCCCACAACGATGGCGGCGAGCAAGACTAATCCCAGGCGTTTGAAGCCGGTGGCGGCGTTCAAGACAGAAATTTCCGGTTGTTTCGCTGTTGAATTATGGCGGACTATATCACCGCTCGCATGGCTGCCAACCTGCTCGCGCTCTGTGACGCTTTCATGGCCGGGCGATTGAGCGCGCGCCGCCTATTGCGCGAGCACGCGGGTGGCCGGGAACGCCACTTCCACCAGCGTGCCGTCCTCCAGCTGGCTGGTGACGCGAAAGCGCGCGCGATTGGCTTCCGCCAGCGCCTTGGTGATCGGCAGTCCCAATCCCGTGCCGCTCGAACCCCAGCGCGCTGACGTGGCCAATTGGCGGAACGGTTCGAGCGCCGTTTGCAGTTCCTTCTCGCTCATGCCGGCGCCGGTATCGCGCACGCGCAGCACGGCTTCCTGGTCGTCGTTCAAGGCGGTCGAGACAATGACCTGGCCGCCGGCGCCGGTGAACTTGATCGAGTTCGACAACAGGTTGAGCGCGATCTGGCGTACCGAGCGCGCGTCCGCCACGATCGACGGCAGGTTGGCCGACAGCGACGTGCGGATGATGACGCGCTCGCGGTTGGCCTGGTCCTGCATGATGGCGACGCATTGCTGGACAAGGTCATTCAAGTCGACGCTCACGAAAGTCAATTCGAGTTTGCCGGCTTCGATCTTGGACAGGTCGAGCAAGTCGTTGAGCAGCGAAATCAGGTGACCGCCCGAAGTGTGGATGTCCTTGAGGTATTGTTTGTAGCGCTCGTTGCCGACCGGCCCGAAACGCTCGTCCATCATCACCTCGGAAAAGCCGATGACGGCGTTGAGCGGAGTGCGGATCTCGTGGCTGATCTTGGCGAGGAATTCCGACTTGGCAGTGGAGGCTTTTTCGGCTTCCTGCCTCGCATTGATCAATTCCTCCTCGGTGCGCTTCCAGGCCGTGATATCGCGCAGCACGGCGCAGAAATTCTCGCCGTCGGCCAGCCTCCCCATGGTGACGTAGAGCGGCACAAGGCCGCCCTGGCGGACGCGGCCGATCGCCTCGCGGCCCGCATCGAGCGCGCCGGTCCCCCGCCCAAGCGACAGCCGGTCGAGGTCCTCGAGCGCCGCGCGCCGGCTCTCCGGCGCGAACAGGTCGCCGAACGTCAGCTCGGCGAATTCGACTGCATCGTAGCCGAACAGCGCTTCGGCGCTGCGATTGGCCGAGAGTACGCGGCCGGCGCGATCGAGCACCAGCGCGCCGTCGGTGGCGGTATCGAGGATCGAACGCAGTTCGCGGTTCTCCGCCTCGACGCGGCGCAGCGACATTTCGGACGTCTTGCTGCGGTCGTCGGCGACGAGATGCGTGCTGATCATCAGCACCAGCGCGTTCTCGTTGTTCCACGCGACGCTGAACAGGCGGCCTTCCACCGGCTTCTGCTTGCCGTTGACGGTCGTGATGGTGAGAACCTTGCCGCCCTTGTCGGGTTCGGCGTCCTTCGGCGCTTGCTTGGTCTCGATGAAAAGGCTGTCGAGGCCGCCGGCTTCGTTCAGCGCGTCGAGCGCCGGGTAGCCGGTCCAGTCGAGGAACGCACGGTTGGCGTAGATCAGGCTGTTGAGGCGATAGACCAGAATGCCGATCGGCAGGCGGTCGAGGATCGGCCGGCCTTCATGCGTGTCGCGCCCGGCGTCGCCGTTGCGCGCGGCGCGCGGCGGCGTGGGCGCCGCGACGGCTGCGACAAACGGCTCGGCGTGAAAATCGTCGGGTGGGCCGCCGGCGCCGGGCTTGCCGGCCGTATGCTTGAGCCGTTCGCTGAGTTCGTGCGCGAGCTCCTGGAAGGCGCTTTGCTCGTGCGGACTGAGCGCGGGCGTGGGTTCGGCCGGCGCGGCGGGAAACGCCAGCACCTTGGCCGGCTGATCAACCGGCTGCGGCTTGGACTGTGGCTTAAACTCTGGCTTAAACTCTGCCTTGGGCTGCGGCGCGGGCGGCTCCGGCGCTCGCCGCCGTTCGATTGCCGAGAGGCGCTCGACATCGCGGCAGATTCCGAAACCGCGATAGCCCTCGAATTGGCGGTCGCGGTCGAAGACCGGCAGACCGGACATTTCGATTGGTAATCGGCCGCCCTCATCGTCGAGCGGCCACTCAATGACGATGCCGCTCCAGGTGCCACGCGCGGCAAGCGCCGCCGCCACCAGGCCATCTGGGTCGAGCTTGAGTTCGGCCGCGATGTCGGCCCATGGACGCTCGAGCACGGCCGCGGTCCTGGGTCCGAGCAGGCGGCGGAATTCGTCCGCTCCCAAAGTGAAACGATTTTCCGCATCCATCTGCCAGACGAATCGATAGGGAAAGCGCCGCCCGCCGGTTTCCGCCGCCGCCGGATTCGGGGCCGTCGGCACGACATCGCTGGAGACCGGCGTTGGTGCGGGAACGGCCGGCTTTTGGCTGGACGCCGAGATGGCAAGCAGCAGCGTGACGTTGTTGCCGGCGCCAAGCCGCAGAAGGCTTGCCGGCCCGGCCGCCGTCTCGCCAATCGCCGCGCCGTTGAGCATTGCTTCGCGCGCAAGCGCCGCGGCGCCGAGCGCCGTCAGGTCGCGGTCCTTGCCGAGGCGCGCGCTCAACTCTGCTGTCATTTCGATCGGCTCGCCGTCGGCGGAAAAGATCCCCGCCGGACGATCGATGTCGCTCAGCAACCGGCGCGCGCGCTCCGGCAGGCTCAAATCCTTGCCGGTGCGCTCGGTCGAAACCACGAGCACGCCGGTCGCGTTATCGGCAAGCGTGATGCGCGAGCAAATGCAAATGAGCGTGCCGCCGAAACTGGCGCCGAAGCCGCGCAGGCGCTCCAAGCGCGGCGTGCCGCCCGGCGGCAGCGTGCCGGCCAGGCGCGCGACCTGGGTCACGGCAGGATGGCTCGCTGCAAATTCGGTGGCGGCGAGCGCGCCCGGCGAGCGCGCCTCGAAAATGGCGGCAGCGGTCGGATTGGCCCAGAGCACGCGGCTTGCGTCGGCGCTCCATAGCCATACCGGCGACGGACTCAAGGCGTGCGCCGCCAGCCGCGCGTCGCTCAGGCAGCTGAACTGGAACTCGGTCCCACTCATCGCTTTTGTCACACGGATTACGGCTAATAATTCATTAATACGGCCGTCCCGTGCCTGCGTCCACGTAATGGGGTGCGTAACGCGCGCTCAAACGTCGACAGCGTTAATGGCGTGAAGTTCCGCACTGGCGGGCGGCAGCCCGACTCCTAAATAAGGTGGAGAATGGTTAAGGTCGGCGGCAGCCGGCACCATCCAGTCAGGAGGACGACATGGCAAAAGACGGCGTTCCGAATTTCGAAATCCCGGCGGAAGTCCGCGCGTTCGCGGAAAAAAGCGTCGAGCAGGCCAAGCAGGCCTTCGACGGTTTCATCGCCGCCGCCCAGCATGCGGCCAATACGGCCGACACCCAGGCGGCGAGCGCAAGAAGCGGCGCCCGAGAGGTGGGCGACATGGCGGTGCGCTTCACCGAGCGCAATATCGCTTCCTCGTTTGAATTCGCCCAGAAACTGTTGCGGGCCAAGGACTCCTCGGAAGTCATGGCCCTGCACGCCGAATACGTGAAAAGCCAGATGGCCGTGCTTACCGACCAGACCAAGGAATTGAACAAGCAGGCGGCCAAGTTCGCCGGGCAAAACGCCCCACATTGACTTAGGCCGCCGGGGCTCAAGGGGAAGGCATGATCTGGCGCGCTGGCCGCTAACGCCGGCGAACGGATGTTTTGGCTTTATTGTGCAATGCAACATTTTTATTGCGATGCACCACAATTCATGCTAGGCATGGTTTATGGCGCTCGCCCAGACGCCCTTCGGCGCCTCTCATGATGGCGAGTCCTTTCGATCAGGCGTGAGCCGGTTTGCCGAGGGCAGCGGCTCGCTTCAAGCCAAATACCGCCCTCCGACCCAAGGATGAATGACATGCCCGAAACCACCACGACCTCCGCCAGCAAGCCGACCCCCACCGGCAAGCCGAAGGTGGCCGCCACCCCCGCCGCGACGTTCGAAATGCCGAAATTCGAAATGCCCAGCTTCGAAATGCCGAAAATGGAAGTCCCCGCCGCATTCCGCGAACTGGCCGAGAAGAGCCTCGCGCAGTGCAAGGACAACTACGACAAGATGAAGGGCGCGGCCGAGCAGGCGACGGACCTGCTTGAAGACACCTACGCGACCGCCTCCAAGGGCTATTCCAGCTACGGCCTCAAGGTGATCGAGACCGCGCGCACCAACAGCAATGCGGCTTTCGACGTGTTCGGGGAAATCCTCGGCGCGAAGTCTTTTGCCGAAGTGGTCGAACTCTCCACCGCGTATCTGCGCACGCAGTTCGACACCGTGTCGGCGCAGGCGAAGGAGCTCAGCGAACACGCTCAGAAGGTCGCGACCGAGACCGCCGAACCGATCAAGGAAAGCTTCAGCGCCTTCAACAAGGCGGCCTGACGCGTTTTTCCATGGCGCGCCCGCGTTTTGCGTGGGCGCAGGTGAAAAGAGCCAAGCCCGGGCGCGAATGCCCGGGCTTTTGCTTTTGCCGCGGCGCGGGCCAATGCAGCTTGCCAAAGCGGCGGGCCGAACCTAGGTTCGCCCCGCAACGTCATATGACGTCGCCCGTGCAGGTGTAGCTCAGTTGGTTAGAGCGCTGGTCTGTGGAACCAGAGGTCGGTGGTTCAAGTCCACCCACCTGTACCATTCAAGGCCTTCGCGCTGCGTCGCGACTTAGCCCATATAAAATATCGGCCCACGTAAAATATCGCCAAACAAAAACGCCGGCGAAATTTCGCCGACGTCGATGTCGTCTTGAACGAAGCCTTGCGTCAGCGCACCGAATAGCGCCCGCCCGGGCCGATGAAATGGCGCGACTGATAATAGGTCGGTCCCGCTTGCGCGCGGCTGCCGCCGAACAGCGACTCGAAGAAGCTCGGGCCGCCGCCGCCGCTGCCGCCATACATGCCGACCGGCATTTTCACCGGCTTGGAGGAGGTGTTCGGCGGACGTTCGACCGCGATGTCGGCGACCTTGCGCTCGCTGCCCTTGAGGATGGCGATCATCTTGGCGTCGCGGCCATAGACGTCCTCGCGCAGTTGCAGCTTGCCGTCCTGATCCACGAACGCCGTCTGGTAGGTCAGATGCACCGGGATCGGCTTGGGGAAGTTGATGTTGATCTCGCTGCCGCCGAACATCTTCTCGAGCCGTGCCTCGGTGTAATGCTCGTTGGGCAGTTCGATCGAGAGCAGCTTCTCGCCGTAGGTAAGCGGATTTTCCACCCGCATGCAGCCGTGGCTGTAGGCGCGCTTCTCGCGCTTGAACAGGTATTTGTCCGGCGTGTCGTGCTGATAGACCAGGAACTTGTTCGGGAAGTTGAAGCGGATGCGGCCGAGCGCGTTGCCCGCTCCCGGCGGCTGCGAGATGTGGACGGTGCCGTCGGGATCCTGCCTCAGCTTGAGACCGATGCGGTCGAGCGCATTCGGGTCTTCCTGCAAGGCCGGCAGATATTCGTGCTCGATGATCGAGGGTGGCACGTTCCAGGTCGGGTTGACCGTGATGAACTTCATTTCCGCGGTGATCATCGGCGTGGCCTTGCCCGGCATGCCGGCGACGATGTCGGTGTGCCAATAGCGCTCGCCATGGTGATAGAGCGTGAGCGTGTAGTCGGGCACGTTGGTCATCACGTAGTCGCCGTCGTCGTTGCCGAGCTTGCGCGGCAACCAGCGCCAACGCTCCATGTTGACGCGCACGATATCGATCGGGTCCGCCTTCGGATGATGGCCGGTGGCGGTCTTCACGCCGTTCATGGTGTGCACGGTGTTCGGGCCGAGCATGCCGTCGACGCCGATGCCCGCGCTCATCTGGAAGGCCTTCACGGCCTCGAACACGGCGTTGTCGTATTCCGGATTGTTCTTGTCGCCGGCGACGTCGAGGCGCGCGCGCAACTGCACGACGCGCGCATCCTTCATGCCGGGACGCAGGGTCTTGCCTTCGCCGACCTTGACCGGCGCCGGCTTGTTGTCTTCGGCCGGCTTGGCGACCTGGCCGTTGTTGGCGCGCAGCTCGGCGAGCGCCTTCTTGAGCGCCTTGAAGCCTTGCTGCGGCGGATTGTAGCTGTCGAGCGCGGCGGTCGTGTCGGACGTGTCGACGAGTTTGGCCAGCACCTCGGCCGGCTCCGGCGCGACCAGGTTGAAGGATATGTCGGCGCCCACGCGCGAGAAGTGGATCTGACCGATTTGCGCGTGACGCGCATAGGTCAGGATCGAGGCGGTGAACTTAAGCTCGTCTTCGGCCAATTGATCCGGCGTCGCGCCCGCCGCGAATTCGGGCAGCGGATAGTCGCTGGGGACGAGACCGACGGTATCGACCTGCGCGATATAGGCGCTTGCGGCCTTGGCGCGCGCATCGGCGGCGCCCTCGCTCACCCAGAGCGGCTTGAAGTCGTGCTTGCTGTAATAAGACTCGGCGCCTTCGCGATCGGCTTTGCGCGAGAAGTAGCGATCGAGCTTCTTGTCGGTGACGAGCTCGCGCAGTTTGTCGCTGACCGCGCTATCGCCGGTCACGACCGGCGCAGGGGTCGCGGTCGGCGCGACCGCAGCCTTCGCGGGGTCGGCGGCGGGCGTTGCAGCGTCCGGCTTCGGCGCGGCTTTGGTCGCGTCGGCGGGGACAGTGCCCGGTTTTGTGTCCGTGGGGGTTGCCGCCGGAGTGGAGGTTGACGCCGCGGCGTTCGGCATCGGAACCGACGCTTCGATCTGCTTGCCGGATTGCTGCGCCATGCCGGGATGGCTGCACAGGATCAATGCCAGGCCGAGCGCGGTCGAGGCCAGCAGACGGTCAATTCGGACACTTTTCACCACGTCGTCTCCCAAGGGCTGTCAGGGGCCAAAGCCCCAAGTAATGGCGCGGGCATATTATCTCATAGTCTTGCAGTCGTTACGCTTTTCAAACATTCAACGTGCCGAACAGCTCCGACCTGTGGCTATTTTGCACGGTGGCCGGAACTCTCCGATTTGGATCGTATTTTGGGCCTTTTCCTCGGTCGCGATCTTACAACAATGGCTGGTGCCGGGAGCGGTTCCTGAACGGCTTTTTGCGAGTTGTCCCGGATGACTTCTTTGTGATCCGCAAGCGCAACAAGGTTCAAAGCCCAGACCCGTTTTGGGACACCGGCACCGCCGGACGCACATCTGGTTGCACACGCCCGTATTTTAAATGGTGCTGCCAAGAAAAACCGGGCCCCGCGAGGGGCCCGGCTTTAGTTCGCCGGTGTGGGGACCGGCATTACTCCAGAGGGGAACATGCTGCCCGCCGGCAATCATTGGGAGGATCATCTCCGGCGCGACAGCGAGGCCACACTATGCGAGCCGTTCCTGCGACGGGCAACGCCGACGGCCGCATGACTGCCATGCGTGTTCGTCGGGAAAATTTCGGGCGCGGGCAAGAGGGAAATCAAGCGGGAAATATAGCGCGCGTTATCGCGCCGCTAGAAGTGCCAGCGCTGCGCATTTGCGACCAGGAAGTCGCGGAAGACCTGGATGCGGGCAACCGACTTGAGTTCTTCCGGGTAGACGAAATAAGCGTCGAGCGCGAGCGTCTCGGCGTCGCCGAACAACTGCACCAGCCCGCCATTCTCCTCCACCAGATAATCCGGCAGCATGGCGATGCCCAAGCCCCGCTGGCAGGCGCGCACGACGCCGAGGACATTGTTGATGGTCAGATGCGGGTCGCGCGGGCTTTTGCCCTCGCGGCTGATTTCGAGGAGCCGGCGCCGGCTGGCGAAATGCGCCGGCACCGAGCCGCCGAGCAGGATGATGCGGTGCTTGTCGAGTTCTTCATGCGTGCGCGGCGTGCCGAAGCGCTTGAGATAATCCGGCGACGCGTAGGCATGGAAATGCACCGAAAACAATTTGCGCTGGATCAGATCCGGCTGCGTCGGCTGGCGCAGGCGGATGGCGACGTCGGCCTCGCGCATCGCGAGATCGAGCTCCTCGTCGGTGGTGATCAGCGTGATGTGGATGTCGGGGTAAAGATCGAGGAATTCGCCGAGCCGCGGGGTGAGCCAGTGCACGCCGATGCCGGGCGTGGTGGACACTTTCAATTCGCCGTTCGGCCGCTCGCGGCTGTCGGTGAGCTTGGTGCGCGCCGCCTCCAGTTTCATGAACACTTCGTGCGCGGTGCGGTAGAGCATTTCGCCCTGCTCGGTGAGGATCAGCCCGCGCGCATGGCGGTGGAACAGCGATACGGAAAGCTCCGATTCCAGCGCTGAAACCTGGCGCGAAACGGCCGATTGCGACAGGCCCAGACGCTCGCCGGCATGGGTGAAACTGCCCGCTTCCGCTGCGGCGTGGAACACCTTCAGCTTGTCCCAGTCCATGGTGCCGTTGGCCATGCGCGCTATCCCGCCGCCGTGCGCTGGTGCGCATGGTCGTGATCTTGTTCGTGTTCGCGTTCGTGCTCTTGCGCGGCGAGGAATTTTTCCGCCTCGAGCGCCGCCATGCAGCCGAGGCCGGCGGCGGTGACCGCCTGCCGGTAGATGTCGTCGGTAACGTCGCCGGCCGCGAATACGCCGGGGACGGTCGTTGCGGTGGAGTGTCCGGCGGTGACGATATAGCCTGACGGTTTCATCTGCAGTTGCCCGACAAACAATTCCGACGACGGTGAATGGCCGATGGCAATGAAGACGCCGTCGATGGCGCGCTCGCTCACGGCGCCGGTCTTTACGTTCTTGAGCCGGACGCGGTTGACCTTCAGCGGATTGTCGGCGCCCATCACGTCATCGAGCGCCGTGTCCCAGACCACTTCGATCTTGGGATTTTTGAACAGGCGGTCCTGCAAAATCTTCTCGGCGCGGAAGGCGTCGCGCCGGTGCACGATTGTCACTTTCGACGCGAAATTGGTGAGGAACAGCGCTTCCTCGACGGCGGTGTTGCCGCCGCCGACCACGATCACGTTCTTGTTCTTGTAGAAGAAGCCGTCGCAGGTGGCGCAGGCCGAGACGCCGTAGCCCTTGAATTTCTGCTCGGAAGGCAGATCGAGCCAGCGCGCCTGCGCGCCGGTGGCGATGATCAGGCTGTCGGCAAGATAGATGTCGCCGGAATCGCAGGTCAGCTTGAACGGCCGTTGCTTGAGCTCGACCGCGTTGACGTGGTCGATGACGATCTTGGCGCCGACATGCTCGGCTTGGCGCTGCATCTGCTCCATCAGCCAGGGGCCCTGGATGACGTCGGCAAAGCCCGGATAATTTTCGACGTCGGTGGTGATGGTGAGCTGGCCGCCGGGCTGGATGCCCTGGATCAGGATCGGTTCGAGCATCGCGCGCGACGCGTAGATCGCGGCGGTGTAGCCGGCCGGTCCGGAGCCGACGATCACAACTTTGGCGTGGGTGGTCTTTGCCATCGGTACTATGCACCCCCCTGGCGGGCGATCGCGGGCGTCTTTTCCCATGGCGGCCGGCTAAAGCCGGCTCAAAGCTGCCTCTCGGCCCGGTTCCTATCTAGGCCTTTCGGGGAGCCATGCAAGATACGCAACCCCCGGACTCACAGCCATGACAGCGGGAGGGCGTCAGGCACCGCCGGGCGCGCAATAATCTTTCGCGAAACATTATTTCGCGGTATGGAGGTTTCTCGACAAGGTCATGCGCAGCCAAAAAAAGGGGACTTGCGTGCCCGCCCGCCTCGACGCCATCGACCGCAAAATCCTGAAGGAACTGCAGGCCGACGGCCGCATGACCAATGTCGAGCTGGCGCGCCGGGTCGGCATTTCCGCGCCGCCGTGCCTGCGCCGGGTGCGCGCGCTGGAGGAGGCCGGCTACGTCAAAGGCTACCGCGCGCTGCTCGACGAGAAGAAGCTCGGCTACGAGGTCGCGGTGTTCGCCATGGTGCATCTGGCGAGCCAGGCCGAGGCCGATCTCAATGCCTTCGAGATGTTCGTGCGCACACAGCCTTTGGTGCGCGAATGCTGGATGCTGTCCGGCGAGATCGATTTCGTCTTGAAGTGCGTAGCGCCGGACCTCAAGACCTTTCAGGGCTTCGTCGAGAAACTCACGTCGGCGCCCAATGTGCGCAACGTGAAGACCTCGCTCGTTTTGCGCAATTCAAAGGACGCGGCGACGGTGCCGATGGATGGCGAGTAAATCGGCCCGCGCTGTGCGGCGGCGACGTTCGTTGGGTTGACACGACGTAGCGCAGTGTCTAGATGCGGCCCGTCGCACTGGCCGTAAGCGTTTAACGTCAAGCAACGCACTCAACGATCCTCGCCGGATCGGAGTGCGTTTTTCTTTGCGCTCCGTCGGCCGAGGAACAGCCTGGAGAAGACCATGGCTTTCCAATCGACACGCGACCCGGCACAGGGACGCCTTTTGCTCCTGACGGCCGTTCTTTTCGTTTCCTATCTTTGCGTCGCCATACCCTTGCCGATCGTGCCGGTCTTCGTGACCGAGCGCCTCGGGCTTGGCAATGTGTGGGCCGGCCTTGGCGTCGGCATCGCCTTTTTGGCAACCATCGTCACGCGGGGTTACGCTGGCGGTCTCGCGGACGGTCGAGGAGCCAAGCTCGCCGTGGTACGCGGCCTCGCCTGCTATATGGCCGGGGCGGCGACTGCATCGCTCGCAGGCTTTCTCTCCGGCACGCCCCAGACGGCCTTTGTTGTTTTGCTGGCAGGCCGGTTGCTGCTCGGGTTGGGCGAGAGCCTGGTGGGAGTCGGTGTGATCGCATGGGGCGTCGGCCTCGCCGGTCCGGCCCGTTCGGCCCGCGTGCTGTCCTTCATCGGCGCTGCGATTTACGGCGCACTCGCCGTCGGCGCTCCGATTGGCCTGGCATTGCTTGACCGGTTCGGTTTTGCAGGAGCGATGGCGATCAGCGCGGTGCTGCCTGGCCTCGGGCTATTGGCAATTTGGCGCATGACCGGCATTGCCGCGCATCCCGACGCCAAGCGGCCGCCTTTCTGGAACGTGATCGGCAAAATTTGGCGGCACGGGTCCGTCGTCTGCCTCCAGGGCGTCGGCTTCGCCGCCATCGGAGCGTTCTTCGTCCTCTACTTCCTGGACCGGAACTGGAGCTACGCCGGGCTGGGCCTGACGGCATTTGGCAGCGGATTTGTTCTCGTTCGCGTGCTCTTCGGCCATCTGCCGGATCGCGTTGGCGGGTTGCCTGTCGCCATCGGCTCGCTCGCAGTCGAGGCAATCGGACAACTGATGATCTGGAGCGCCGCCGGTCCGGCTACCGCTCTTGCCGGCGCGTTTCTGACGGGGCTCGGCTGCTCGATGGTTTTTCCGGCCATGGGGCGGGAGGTCGTTCATCTTGTCGAACCGCATCTGCGCGGCACCGCTTTGGGAGGATATACGGCGTTCCAGGATCTCGCCTACGGCCTGACCGGTCCGGTCGCAGGACTTCTTGCCGACCGGGCGGGCTATGGCAGTGTCTTCCTGATCGGCGCGGCCGCGGCGGCAACGGGGTTCCTGATCGCGCTCTATCTTCGCCGAGCGTCGGCAGCCGTATTGCCCTGAGCGGCACGTCGCAAAAAGCAAGATGGCCGGCGTGAGCCGGCCATCTCAATTCCCGTCATGCCGCGAGAACGCCGGCGCTATCGCCACTCGACTTTCTTCACCTCGTAGGCCTTCGCCCCGCCCGGTGTGTTGACCTCGACCTGCGCGCCTTTGCTCTTGCCGATCAGCGCGCGCGCCAGCGGCGAGGTGATCGAAATCTTGCCATCCTTGGCATTGGCTTCCGGCTCGCCGACGAGTTGCCAGACCATCTTCTTGTCGGTGTCTTCGTCGACCAGCGTCACGGTGGCGCCAAAGGTGATGGTGTCGCCCGACAGTTTCGATACGTCGATCACGTCGGCGCGCGCGAGCTTGTCCTCAAGCTCCGCGATGCGGCCCTCGTTGAGCGACTGCTGCTCCTTGGCGGCGTGATATTCCGCGTTCTCCGACAGGTCGCCATGCGTGCGCGCCTCGGTGATCTGCTGGATGATGCGCGGGCGCTCGACCGCCTGACAATGCTTGAGCTCGGCCTCGAGCCTCGAGTAGCCGGCCGCTGTCATCGGAATTTTATCCATCGTCTTCGTCCCATCCACTCGCAATACGACTCCGGCCACGGGTGTCCCGCGAAACCGGAGTCATGGTAACACTGAGAAGAGGCCGCTAGGCCCGATCGCTGAAGTAGCTCTGCAGCGTCCGTACCTCGAGGTCACCCCCAAGATAGGCTTTTATGCCCTGTGCCGCCGCGACGGCACCCGAAAGAGTGGTGTAGTACGGCACTTTATGCAAGAGGGCGGCGTGGCGCAGCGAGCGGCTATCTTGCAGCGCGGCAGCGCCCTCGGTGGTGTTGAAAACAAGCTGAACACCGCCGTTTTTGATGGCATCCACGATGTGGGGCCGGCCTTCCAGCACCTTGTTGATCTTGGCCGCTTCCACCCCCTGTTCGGCCAGGTAGCGCTGGGTTCCCGAGGTGGCGATGGTGTTGAATCCGAGCGAGGCCAACAGTTTGATGGCCGGCAGAATGCGCGGCTTGTCCTCGTCGCGTACGGAAACGAACACAGTCCCCGAGCGCGGCAGACTGGTGCCGCCGCCGATCTGGCTCTTGGCGAAGGCAGTCTCGAAGCTGGCGTCGATCCCCATGACCTCGCCGGTCGATTTCATTTCCGGACCCAGCACCGTATCGACGCCGGGAAAACGCGCGAACGGGAAGACGGCCTCTTTCACCGCGCGGTGCTTGTAGGCGGCGGGCGCGAGCTTGAAGCTCTTGAGACTTTCGCCGGCCATGACGCGGGCGGCGACCTTGGCGACGGCGAGGCCGATCACCTTGGCGACGAACGGCACCGTGCGTGACGCTCGCGGATTGACCTCGAGCACGTAGATGTCGCCGTCCTTGATGGCGTATTGCACGTTCATCAGTCCGACCACGTTGAGCGCAAGCGCCAGCGCGCGCGTCTGGCGTTCGAGTTCGGCGATGATCTTGGGGCTCAGCGAGTGCGGCGGCAGCGCGCAGGCCGAATCCCCCGAATGGATGCCGGCTTCCTCGATGTGCTCCATGATGCCGGCGATGAAGGTGTCCTTGCCGTCGCACAGGCAATCGACATCCACTTCGGTAGCGTCGGATAGATAGCGATCGATCAGCAGCGGGCTGCGTTTCGACACGACCAGTTCGCCCGGACGGTCGAGATCGGATGTCAGCCGCGTCACGTAACGGTCGAACTGGGCGCCGTCGCGCACGATCTCCATCGCGCGTCCGCCCAGCACATTGGACGGACGCATGACAACCGGATAGCCGATCTCTTCGGCGATGGCGCGCGCGGCGCCCGCCGACGTGGCGATGCCGTTCTTCGGCTGGCGGACATTGAGCTTGTCGAGCAGTTTCTTGAAGCGCTCGCGGTCTTCCGCCAGATCGATCATGTCGGGCGAGGTACCGAGGATCGGCACCTTGGCCTTTTCCAGCGGCTCCGCGAGCTTGAGCGGGGTCTGGCCGCCGAACTGCACGATGACGCCGTGCAGCGTGCCGTTGGAGCGCTCGGTCTCGATGATCTCCAGCACGTCTTCCGGCGTCAGCGGCTCGAAATAGAGCCGGTCGGAGGTGTCGTAATCGGTCGACACCGTTTCCGGATTGCAGTTGACCATGATGGTCTCGTAGCCGGCTTCCTTGAGCGCAAAGGCAGCATGGCAACAGCAATAATCGAATTCGATGCCCTGGCCGATGCGGTTGGGGCCGCCGCCGAGGATGATCACTTTCTTCTTGTCCGAGGGCTGCGCCTCGTCGCGCACGGTTCCCGCGAACGGCGTCTCGTAGGTCGAATACATGTAGGCCGTGGGCGAGGCGAATTCGGCGGCGCAGGTATCGATGCGCTTGAACACCGGCCGCACGCCGAGCGCGCGCCGC
>DATATS010000053.1:0-14988 GCA_036268675.1 Pseudolabrys sp. | reverse complement strand
AGTAAACTAGTGTAGCAGGAAAAGTTTTGTAAAGTGTATTATTATTCCAATCCACCTTCGTCAAAGCTAAAGCGCTTGAACATGTGTCGTGCCAGCCGCCATTTCCCGCAAATTTTCTCAAAAGTATCGGCTCGGGTATTGGTTTTAGGGCGGCTTCCTTGAAAACCGGTTGAAACGTTCTCTGAACATTCACGCCGCTTACGCTACCCTGGGTCCAAAGTAGACACTCATTCTTGGCGAGCGCCAAATATGCTCCCCGGTCGACGGGATAGGCAGAGGGCTGGACTTTATCCGATCTGGATTCGAGCTTCGTCGCAAACCAACTCGTGCCTCGTATGATCTGTACGAGTTCAAGCTCGGTGCGGTCGCCGAATGCGTCTAGCGCCCCCTGAATTTCATCCTCTGTAAAATGTGACGATTTATGAACAACAAGTTTCTTTGGAATTCTACCTCGATGACCGTTCTGATAAATTTCTAAACTTCGCGATAGGACCGATTGCATCTCTTGATAACTGAGATACGGGTTTCCTTTTCTGTCAGTAATGAATTCTCGTGCGTCATATGCGACAAACTCAAACCCTGTCCCGTCAGGGTCGAATACCTGACTACAACAGGTTGTATATTCGCTTCCATTCGGCGCGTGTTTAATTGCATAGCTAAGTCCAACATAGGCTTCGCTCTTATTGAAGTCCGCAAGCTTCCAAGGCACTCCACCTGCTTTAGCGTATAATGCGACGCTAATCCCCCACATTACGTTTGCTCTACAGCTTCGTTGGAAGACAGAATCGTTGACGATCTGAATTGCTACATTGAGTGGAGCAAGCCTAGCTTTGATTCGATCGTGTAAATTAAACCCTTCGTACTCAAAAATATTCTGCCATGTATTTGGAAGGTGCATAATGAGAACGTCAAATAGAGCCCTTTGACGAAGCAATGCCGAAAATGAGTGCAAAATTACGTCGACAACACCTGGACCGTTTTGAGCTTGAGCTAATCGCAAGCACTCAGTGGGTGCCTCTGCCCTCAAGCTGTCAGAAGGCTTGATAATTGGAATCCCAAAAATCCGCTCGAAACCTTCATACCGAGGGTAGTAGTTTGGAGCGTCCTTGGGATTTGCAGTGCCGCAGAGCTCGTCAACTAAATGATCAAGCTTTTGGAAATCTTGCTTAGAAGCGAAATATGCCAATCGCAATTGTCTAGGGAAGCCTAGGTCCGCGCTGTAAGGTCCATTGTTAGTCAAGCCGCGCAAAGGGTGTATGTCAGTTTTGCTGCCTTTGAATAATAGCTCGGGCTCAGGCAATTTTGCATAAGCAGGCAAATGATAAGATTTTTGGACCATGATCTAACCCTGAGCGCTAAATGCTGTTCGTGTTGTTATTCTAAATCGTGGCGTGTACCCCGCGTTGGGGAGGTAAGAGACTTCGACTTCGCCGGCAGAACCAATTGCGCCAGAACCAAGCAATATTTCTATCCAGGCATTTAACAACTCAAACGACGGAATATTGCGCCTATACAGTTTCTTCTGACGAAGAAATGCAATTGAATTTTCACGCTCTATTCTCGGCGAGATCCAGATATCTGGCCGCAATAGCAGCCAAAGCGCACCATTCTTTTCTTCGAGTCTCATCGACACGCATTCGGACCAATGCGCTTTGCCAGAACCGCTGACTGCGCCTGAAATTGTTCCTGCCTTTCCTTGGTAGCCCACGGCCGCTTTTAGCGACTTGAATATCGGATCGTTGACTGATCTGTGATCAACCACTGCATTCCATGTCCGATGATTGCGCCGAAGTAGAAGAGGGCGATTCTGGCAAAGAGAAGTCGCCAGCGCTTCCTCAAAGAACGATTTAATTATGCCAGAGTTTCCAATTACACGGATGGCATCTTCAAATTTGTACTCTTCAGTTTTGATTGGCTTCTCAGGGCTAAACGCGTTCTCAGCATCTTTGGCCTCTCCCCAAAAAAGGATATCGCCTGTGAAGGTCAAAAGCACATTTTTGCTTACCTTCCTTTTCTCAATGATATCGGTGAACGTCACCGGCAACTCGGTTAGAATCTTGCCGCAATTGGTGGGCCATGAAGTTATTGGAAGTGCATTCGTGCGTAGGATTGGATATTTATTTCCTGGTGGTTTCAAATCGATATGGACGCTCTGAGATTTTCCCGATTGCACTCTTTGTTCAACGGTTGGATCTTTCTCAGGTGTGAGCCGCCAAAGTTTCAGCAGCAATACATCAAAAGTACCCGCATCAACCACATGCGCTAAAATTCCGTTTTTACGAGCATCGTCCAAAAGATTTATGACATTTTGGGACACTTCAGCTCTTTGGGTTGTCGTCCATAAAAGCCCTTGCGGAAATGCGTTGTTTTGTTCGATTGCGGCGTGAAACATTTTCATAACGTTTGCGTCGCGGCCACTATAGCCACTGACGATCATGCCAAATCGAGTACTCGCCGCGAGAAAGCATTTTTGAATTTCTTCGTCATTGCGGCGCAGGTCCGCAGCAATATTTTTTATGTTTTTATAGCGGAAATCCCCGTGCAATTTTGCATACAAGGGAAAGCGATCGGAATTTAGCGCATCTAGCGCGGCATAGGAACCGTCTAGATGAAATGCCGTAAGCGCCTCTAAAGCAACCTTCGAAAAGGCGGTTTCGACAACGTCATCAAAGTTTGTCGTGAATATTACTTTTGACTGCTCAGAAGCTAAAAACGCCGCGAGTACGCGTTGCCCAATGCTTAACGTAATTTTATCCGGGGCGAGTTGATCGAAAATGTAGGTTTGTTGCGCAGAGCGGTCGTTACCAAAAATGAGATCAAAATAGAATGAATATTCTTCTGAGCTAAATGCAGCAGGAAAGCCTTTGCCATCTAGGTAAGATTGAATTCGTGCCTTTACATCGCGTTTGTCGACGTCATGATCATTCAGCTTTTGATTTTCTTGAATGCAGTAGTATCGGCGTTTCAAATCCCACAAAATATCGGTGGCTGTTGGCATCCCGGATGTACGTGATGCGCCTGCGCCAAGAAACCACATGATTTGTGGCGCATGCAAAAGAAAATGATTTAGAAGTCGCTTTTGATCGAAATCATCGTCCATAGGCATTTATACGACGATAGCCGCTGATAACCACAAGTTGGGTGTCGTAATACACAGCTTGGTCCCAATCTGCCGCTTGACAAGATCATATTCCTAGACATATATTCTCATCACCCTCCCCACGCGAGGGGCGTCCTGCAGGACGCTGCATAACGCGGGGTGGGTGCGGCGCCTGCGGGCGGGGTTCGTAACCCCGTCCCCGGGAGGCCTCGGGTCGCCGTCCGCTCCAACTAAGTGGGGCTGCCTTTGATGGCTGGACGCGGCGTGGACGAAGGGCGGCGAAAGCTGCCCGGATCGGGGTTGGGCGATGCCCTCCCGTCCGCGCCCGGAAGCACGGTGCCGGGGACAGAAAAGCCGCGATGGAGCGCCGAGAGGCGCCCGCATCCTCCAAAAGAGGATGCGGCATAGCGGAAGACCGGTGCGCCACTCGGTGCTCCATCCCCTCGCATTTGCCGAGGGGAAAAAGTCTGTCCCCGCGAAAGCGGGGAGAACGACGGCGCCCCCGCGCCGGCCAAAAAACAGGGGCGATGACGCACGCCCGCATTCCGCCCGTTTGACATTCGAATCCGAAGTCTGCTCCGATTGCACAAAACGAGGAACGCCATGATGCCCAACGAAACCACGCTCTCGCTGCCCGACATCGAAGATCGCATCGCCGTCATCCGCGACAATATCCGCCAGATCACCGAGCAGGCGGCTGCGAGTTCGGGCGCCGCCGACGAAAGCCGCAATGCCGACCGCATCGCGCAGCAGCAGGCCGAGCTCGACGCCCTCGTCAGGCAGCGCGACGAGATGAAGAAGAAACAATCGTAATGGCGGCATCCTCGCCGGGCGCGCGCGCCGTCATGCGCTGGATCATGGCGGCGTTTTTCATTGGCGGCTGCGTCATGCATTTTCGCGCGACCGGTTCGCTGGTGGCCATCACGCCGGACTGGGTGCCCTATCCGCGCGCCGTCGTTTACGCGACCGGCATCGTGGAGTTGATCGGCGGCGTCGCGCTGCTGGTGCCGCGCCTGCGCTGGTGGGCGGGCGTCGCGCTCGCGGTCTATGTGATCGCGGTGTGGCCGGCCAACATCAAGCACGCGTTCGATCACATCGTGCTGCCGCCGATCCCGGATAGCTGGTGGTATCACGGCCCGCGTCTCGTGCTGCAACCGGTCATCGCCTGGTGGGCGTTGTTTTGCGCCGGCGTCATCGACTGGCCGTTCGCGCACCGCTGACGACGCGCCCGACACGACGCGCACCGTGCCGGTTGCTATACTGCCAAAAATAATTTCACGGAAGGACACGCCATGCCCGCACTTCTTGCCAACCATATCGCCGCCGTCACGGGTGCGGGCTCCGGCATCGGCCGCGCCATCGCGATCGGTTATGCGCGCGAGGGCGCGCAGGTCGCCGTGCTCGACATCGACAGGCAAGCAGCCGACAAGACCGCCGCCGACATCGTGGCGGAAGGCCACGAGGCGCACGCGTTTACGCTCGACGTGACCAAGCGCGACGACTGCATCGCGGCGGCAAAGCAGGTCGCCGACAAGGTCGGGACTGTGTCGATCCTGGTCAACAATGCCGGCATCAACCGGCGCAATCCGTTTGCCGGCGATCCTGACGCATTCCTCAAGGACTGGCAGGACATCATGGCGATCAATCTCAACGGCGTGATGAACGTGACGCAGGCTTTTCTCGCGCAATTGCGCGCGGGCAAAGGGCGCATCGTCAATATCGGTTCGATCCAGTCTTTCGTGCATGTGCGCACGCCGAATTCCGCCGCCTACACCACCTCGAAGCACGGCGTGCTCGGCTTCACCAAGGCGCTTGCCGCCGAGCTCGGCAAGGACGGCGTGCGCGTCAACGCCATCGGCCCCGGCCTGATCGAGACGCCGCTCAACGCCGCCGTGCGCGCCAACAATCCGGCGCTGGTGCGGATCTTTCTCGACCACACGCCGCTCGGCCGCGCAGGAAAACCCGAAGACATCGTCGGGCCCGCGGTGTTTCTGGCCTCCGATCTGTCATCTTACGTCACCGGCACGATCGTGATGGCCGACGGCGGCTACCGCGCGATTTGATCCCTCCCAAGCGAAAGCGAGTTCAACATGTCCCAACGCATCGCCGTGATCGGCACTGGCACCATCGGCGCAAGCTGGGCCGCCATTTGCCTTGCGCGCGGCCACGACGTTTCCGCCAGCGACCCGGCCCCCGGCGCGGAAGCCTTCGCCCGCCGCTTCATCGGCAACGCCTGGCCGACATTGCAGAAACTCGGCTGGGTCGCGGACGGCGCCTCGCCCGAACGCTTCGCGTTTCATGCGACGCCGCAAGCGGCCTGCGACGGTGTTTCGTTCGTGCAGGAGAGCGGGCCGGAACGCGAGGATCTCAAGATCGAGGTTTTCGCCACGCTCGACGGCGCGCTGCCGCCGGAGGTCGTGATCGCGTCAAGCTCCTCGGGGCTGCTGATCAGCCGCGTCACCGCCAAATGCAAACACCCGGAGCGCTGCGTCATCGGCCATCCGTTCAACCCGCCGCATCTCATCCCGCTGGTCGAGGTGGTCGGCGGCGTGAAGACGTCGCCGCAGGCGATCGCGAAGGCGATGGATTTCTATCGCGCGCTCGGCAAGCATCCGATCCACATCAAAAAGGAAGTGAAGGCGCATGCAGCCAACCGCCTGCAGGCGGCGCTGTGGCGCGAAGCGATCCACCTGGTGGCAGAGGGGGTGGTTTCGGTCGCCGACGTCGACGCGGCCATCGCTTACGGCCCCGGCCTGCGCTGGGCGCTGATGGGGCCCAATCTCACGTTTCATCTGGCCGGCGGCGAAGGCGGCATGACCAATTTCATGGAGCACCTTGCCGAGGCGAACCAGATCTGGATGGACGACCTCGGCGCCACGCGACTGACGCCGCCGGTGCAAAAGATGATCATCGATGGGGTCGCGCAGGAAGCGGGCGGCCGCACCATCGCCGATCTCCAGCAATGGCGCGACCGCAAGCTGATCGAGATTCTGAAGGTGTCGGCAGCGCCCTAGGCGCTACCTGACCGTGATCGCCAGGCCGTTGAGGTCCGCGCTGACGATGGCGCCGACCGACCGGCCCGAGAGCGTGAGCACCGCGCCATGCTGGTTGGTGAGCACGATCGCCTGCGCACCACGGCCGACCGCCGCGCCGACATTGCCCGCGGCATAAACGCCGGCCACGTCCGACGCGCTGCGGATGTGGCTCACCGTGCCGTGGAAGCGCGTCTCCGAGGCGCCGAAGGTGAACCCGTAGCTGATGCCGCCGATGCTCAGCGAATGCCGCCGTCCGTGAAAGTCGAGCGTGCCGGACCCGGCCGAGCCGCCGATGACGAAGCCGGCTTTGACGACGGAGAAACTGATGGAGCCGCTGTCGGCGAAGGCGGCCGACGAGAGGCTGACGCCAACAACGGCAAGCGCTGCAACGACACCCGTGCGGATTCGGTGGGATAGGTGCATGGTGGGATTCTCCTTGGGGACGCGGCTGAGCCGCCGTTGATTGTCGAGCCGACCGTCGGTGATTCGACCGCGACGCGACAATACGCCAGGTGAGCCAAAGTACCATAGCGGCGATGGCGCGCCGCGACGGCCCGTCAGCGCTTGAAAAGCCCCATGATCGCAGCCTTTGCCAGTGTATTGAAATGCAGATTGAAGCCGACCACGGCGGCCGAGGTGTCGGCGGCGACGTCAAGCTTGTCCTTGCCGACCGCGAACACCGTGAACAGATAGCGGTGTGGGTGGTCGCCTTCCGGCGAACAGGGTCCGCCATAGCCGGGCTTGCCGAAATCCGTGCGCGTTTGCAGGGCGCCCGCAGGCAGCTTGCCGCCCGCGCTGCCGGTGCCGAGGGAAAGTTCGCTCGCGCTTGCCGGGATGTTCACCACCAGCCAGTGCCAGAAACCCGAGCCGGTCGGCGCGTCGGGATCGAAGCAGGTGACGGCGAAGCTCTTGGCGCCGGAGGGGGCGCCGCTCCATTTCAGATGCGGCGATTTATTGCCGCCGGAGCAGCCAAAACCGAAATCCGCCGAGAGGATGAAATCCTTGCCGAGATAATCGCCGTCCTTGAAGCTGTCGCTCGTCACCGTGAATGCCATGACACTCTCCCGTACGATCCTGCCCACGTGCGAGCATAGTCCGGTTCGCTCAAGCGCGCATCTCCCGGTAACAGCCGTGCTCGATCTCCTCGATCAGCGGCCGTCCCTTCGGCTGCCAGTGCAGTTCCGCCCGCGCGCGTTTGGCGCGCACGCGGCTATTGGAGCCCATCGTGTCGTTGGCCGGACCCTCGCCCCATTCCGCGGCCGCCTCCTCGATCGTCATGCTCCGCGTGCGTCCGCCCTGCCCCAACATCCGGCTGATCGCCTCGCAGACTTCGCGCATCGAGTTCTCGCCGTCGGCGGCAAAATAAAACGCGCCGGCCGGCGCCTTCTCGAGTGCCCGCGTGTAGAGCGTCACCACGTCGTCGATGTGCACGTTCGACCAGCGATTGTCGCCCGCGCCGATATGCGTCGCCACCCCGCGTTTCTTGGCAAGCGCGATGAGCCACGGCACCTGAATGCTGTTCGGATTGAGGCCGTGTCCGCGCCCGTAGATCAGAGTCGGCGCGATGACCATGCTGCGTACGCCCTTGCCGGCGGCACCCTTCACCAGATCGTCGATCTCGACACGCGCCACCCGCGAGGGCGACGGCGTGAACGGCGTATCCTCGTCGAATGCCGTTTCGACCAGTTCGCCGCCCGCCCGCGTGCCGACGATGCTTGAACCGCCGGTGTGCAGGAAGGTCTTGGCCGTGCCGGCGAGCGCGCGGAGCATGGCTTCGACTGCGCCACGATGGCCGGCATTGGCGGCGTTCACCGTCGCGTCGGCGGCGCGTGCCGCCGCACCCAACACCTCCGCATCGTCGAGCGTGCCGCGCACCGGCGCGACGCCGAGCGTCTCCAGCGCCGCCGCGCTCTTGTCCGAGCGCGCCAGCCCGCTCACGTGATGCCCCGCCTGCAACAGCGCGACAGCCAGTGAGCCGCCGATATAGCCGCCCGCGCCGGTGATGAAGACTTTCATGCGCGTTGCTCCGGCTGCGGCGAACGTTGCTATTTTTTCTTCTTCGCCTTGGGCTTGGCCGGCGGCGGCGCAGCCGCCTCGGCAGCGGCCAGTTCGGCATCGCGCGCAAGCCTCAGCGCGCGCAGGCGCGCGGTCTTGGCGCGATTCGCGGTGGCGGCGTTCTCATAGTCGAGCATGGCGCGCTTGCCGTCTTCGGCCTGCCGCGCCTTGCGGAATTCCTTGTTTGCCGCGGTCTTGTTTTCGTTATCAGCCAAAACGGCCTCCGGGGTTGAATGGATCGATATTTGCCGACGCGCGACCGGTTATTTGCCGGCGGCTTTGCGCAGCGCGGCGTTGATGCGGTCCTGCCAACCCGGCCCGTCGGCCTGGAAAACATCGAGCACGTCGCGGTCGATGCGCAGCGACACCATCTCCTTGGCGCCGGGCAATGAAGGCGTCACGGCCACCGGCGCCTCGACCGGCCTGGTGGTCGCGGCCTTGAAGGCCTTTTCGGCAATGGAACGGGAATCGGTCGGGTTGCGTCGGATCATGCGCGGCTTATAGCACATTGCGGCGCTAATCGGTCGAAAGTTGCGGGATCGAATAGCGGCAAACGAGGGCGAAAATGGGCACCATGAGCCGGACACGCCCGCTTCGTTCAGCCCGGGGCACGCTTGGGCAGGCTTGGCATTCGCAACCATCTCGCGGGGTGATACGTTAAAGCCGTGCGGCCCAGCAACGCAGGAGACGTGCCATGTCCGAACTGACCTACGAGATCGTCGAGCATGACGGCGGCTGGGCCTACAAGGCCGACGGCGTGTTCTCGGAGCCTTATCCGACCCACGCCGAGGCGCTTGCAGCGGCCAAGCGGGCCGCTGCCGAACAGCAGGTGCCCGGCCACTCCGAGGTGATCGAATACGAGGACGAGAAAGGCCGCTGGCATGTCGAGACCGCGCGCGGCTCGGACCGCCCGCACACCGGCATCAAGGACAAAAGCTGAGACTTGTGCTCAGCGTGTAGGGCCAGAACAGGGTCTCGGCGCAAGCAAGGTCGAGCATAATGCAGCAAAGCCTCCGATTTTCATCGGCCGCCCACCGGCATCTTGCCCGCCCGTCGCCAGTGGATGCGGAATGAATTGCCCTGCGCATCGGGCGGCGAGCTCAACGTGAGGTCGTCGCCGTTGAGCGTGACGCGACGGCGCTGCTTGTCGCCTTCGCGGTTGGGATTGATCGCCGTGAAGATGGTGTGAATCACGTCCTCGCCGACAACCTCGAAGGTCCCGGCATAGGCGACGACGCCAATCGCGGCCTGCGCGCGTTCCTGCGCCGAGGTCGCGTCGAGGTCGACCCGCGCGACGCTTTCGTTCACGCGCGCGCGTCCGTTGGGCACGTTGACGACGCCCATATAGCCGTCGCCCGTGTACATGATCTGTGACGCGCGCGGCACATCGGGTTCGGCATGACCGCTTTTATCGACGATCTCGCGCCCCAGCTCGCGCCAGACGCCGACGAGGTCCGCGCTTTTCATGAGCCTTCCCCCGAGCGGTTGTCGGGCGACGTTGAAACGAAAATCGGCGCTATCGGCGAGCGGATGGCGCGAGCCTTATTGCCATAAGCCGTAATGGGCCCATTTGTCTTCCGGGATCGCCGGCCCAATATGATACTCGAACGAAAGCACCTGCAAATGGTCCGGC
Source organism: Pseudolabrys sp. (assembly GCA_036268675.1). Classification (GTDB taxonomy): domain Bacteria; phylum Pseudomonadota; class Alphaproteobacteria; order Rhizobiales; family Xanthobacteraceae; genus Pseudolabrys. Next base: position 5,165 of record DATATS010000053.1, on the reverse strand, counting down.
GTGGTCGTGCAGGTATAGGAGAGCGCGTACCACTTGCCATGGCTGCGGAAAGCCGCGCCCTTGGCCAGGAGGTGGTCATTGTTGATAACGGTATGCTCCATGGCGTCGCCGACCGCGCGGTCGGGCCGCAAGCCGTTGCGGGCGGCGCCGATCTGCTTCATGGCGGCATAGTCGCAGACCTGCAATAACCGGTCGGTTGGCGCCAGCATCTTGAGCTCGCGCTCGATTTGAGTTTCGGCGCTCGCCGCCGGGACCGACAGAATAATCGCTGCCCCGATCGTCAGTGCCAACCACCGCATGCCGATACCCCTTGCCAGCGATTTGGGAAATTTCATGATTTGTTTGATTTTCGCGGCAGCGGGCGCTCATGGCAAGCCACGAGAAACACCTGTCCAACGCTTAGTTGCCGCGGTAGCGAGCCCATTTCAGACATATTTCGGGTCGCGGTCGAGCAATTCGATCGAGATTCCCTGCGGTCCACGCAGGAAGCAGATCTTGATGCCCGGCCTCGGACTGTGCGGCGGCTTGGTGAATTCGACGCCCTTGCTCTTGAGGTCCGCAGCAACCGCGTCGATCCCCGAGACCGTCAGGCCGAAATGATCGAGCCCCTGATAGGGCGTTGCGGGAGGCGTATTGACCCCGTCGCCAGCTTTGACCTCGGCAATGAAGATGTTGGCGCCGCCGAGTTTGAGGTCGATGCGCGGCTTGCCTTGTTGAGTCGAGCGAATGACCTGCGCGCCCAGCATGCGCTCGAACCATTGCGCGGTCGCCTCCGGGTCAGGCGAGCGCAGATGGACATGATCCCACGTATAGTTCGGCATGGCGTGCTCCCGTTGCGACGCGATTGGGCTCTATAGGCCATAGCCGCGGCAACGGCGCAACCTCGTCCGGGACCTTGCGCGCGATATTCCGTTCCCTGAACCCCAGGTCCGCCGGGCCTCCGAATCCGGCTTGCGCAAAGTTCAAGTCGGCCTCAATCTGGCGTAACCGATCGTTCGATCGGCAACCTTGGGGACCACCCATGAAGACCACTGCAGCGGCGCTGTTGTTCGCCGTTTCTTTCCTCTACGCCGGCTCCGTGCTGGCCGCCACCACCGACGACGTCAAATGGATCAACCGGTGCGTATCCGACAATAAAGGCGGGGCCGCAGCCGACGTGGTGCTGAAATACTGCACCTGCATGAACAACAAGATGAGCGACAACGAGACCCAGTCGATCACCCAGTGGGAAAAAACCCACGTCGCCGAGCGCAAAGCCTGCGACAAGGAAGCCGGCTGGAAGTAATTCCCGGCGGCACGGCGCGCGATCGCTTCGTTCCGCTTGAACCCATCGCGACCGGCCGCGTCGGGCAACGACAGATTTATGACAAGGATGCACCGGCTATCCCGCGTTATGCACAATGACGCGGGATAGTCGTGCATTTCGCTGCATGAGCGGGACGTTTTGGCTTACATGTTCGCCGGGTTCCAGGCTGGACGAAACATGGCGGGCAAAATTATCCAGGCCGCAGGGGGAATCGTCGTGCGCGCGGGCGCGCGACCGCTGATCGCCGTCGTCCAGCGCAGCAAGGACGAAGCCTGGGTATTGCCACGCGGCAAGCTCAAGCGCGGCGAAAATCCGGCCGCCGCCGCGCGGCGCGAAGTGGTCGAAGAAACCGGCCACCGCGTCGAGGTGCACGAATATCTTGGCGCCATCACCTACCGGGCGCGCGGCCGGTCCAAGGTGGTGCAGTTCTGGCGCATGCAAGCCACCGAGCGGCCGAGCCGCGACCTGATGAAGGATATCATCGCGGTCGATTGGCTGCCCTTCGGCAAGGCGGTGCGGCGCCTGAGCTATCCGCTGGAAAAATTGTTTCTGCAAAATGTCGGACGCCGTGCGCTCAAGCGGCGCCGCCGCAAAGCCACACGGCGGGCCGCCAAACGGCGTAAGCCCACGCGGGGCCGCAAGCGGAAAAGCCCGTGGCGGCGAATGTTCAGCCACGCTTGAGGGCGGCGCCGCGCCCGCGAGATTTTCCCGGTGCGCGAAATGCGCCAATTTCCGAACACATCGTTCAGGGCCCGTTCACGCGACATATTGGAACCTATCGGCTCGTTTGGCGTTGACCCTTGCCGCCAAATCGCGGGAAGCCAACGGCCATGCCGTTGTTTCCTTTCGAACGAATGATGAAACGTTGAGATGAGGTGTGCCATGAAAAAGCTCCTGACCGTCATCGCGGCTGTCGTGGCCCTTGGGCTCGCGACAGTGGCCGCACCGCAGCCGGCGCAAGCGCGTCACGGCTGGGTTGCCGGCGGCATTATCGGCGGGCTCGCCGCCGGTGCGCTGATCGGCGCTGCGGCCGGCCCGTACTATTACGGCCCCGGCCCGTATTACTACGGCCCCGGACCGGCCTATTACGCGCCCGGACCCTGTTACTGGAGGCGCGAGCGTATCTGGAACGGCTATCGCTGGTATTGGCATCGCGTACGCGTCTGCGGCTGAGCAGGTGCAATACGCATAACCGACCTGAAAAACGCCCGGTTTCCGCGTGGTGACCGGGCTTTTTTGGCGGCGGTGTGAACCTGAGCTACCCAATTTCCGACATATTAGGCCTGCCTCTTTCACCGGAGCCGGGACAGGTTTAATTTCGTCATCTTGGAGTCGGCCCCGGCCGACCTGCACTTGGAGGGATAGACCACAATGAAGAAGGCCATTCTCGCGCTTGCGGCGGTCGCGACCATCGCCGCGGGCAGTTTGATGACACCCAACCCCGCCGATGCGCGTTGCCGCGGCTGCGGTCTCGGGCTTGGCATCGTCGGCGGACTCGCCGCCGGCGCGATCATCGGTTCGGCTATCGCCAGTCATCCTGGCTACTACGCCTATCAGTATGACGCTCCGCCGCCGCAGGGCTGCGACGGATATTGGGCGCGCCGTCCCCTGTACGACCGTTTCGGCAATCAGGTCGGCTGGACCCGTCCGCATTGGTTCTGCCGTTAATCGCCGCGTAACGTCGCTATCGCATGCGCCGCGGCCGCTTCGGTGGCCGCGGCGTTGCTGTTTTTGCAGCACGAACGGATCACGCTGCAACTCCGTCACCGCCGCATGTGGTCGAGCACCACCGCGGTCGGCCAGCAATCGACCTTCAACCCGTTCGCCTTCTGATAGGCGCCGAGTGCGGCGCGTGTCAGCATGCCGGCCTTGCCGTCGATCTTGTCGCGGTAGAGCCCGAGCGTCGTGAGCCGCAGCTGCATGCTCTCGACTTGCGCTGTGCGCAACTGCGCGTTCTTGCTCCACGGCGTCTCAAATGGACGTCCGCCCGCGATGCGGTCGCTCAACTGGCCGACGAACAGCACATAGAGATCCGAATAATTGTACTCCTTGAGCACATAGTAATTCTTCGGCGTCAGGAAGGCCGGACCGTAACTGCCTTCCGGCTGCAAAAGCGAAGCCGGCAGCGCCAATTCCGCCTCGCTCAATGACCGGCCATAGGCTGGACGAAACCCGGCTTTCAGCCAGGCACCGATCGGCACCCGGTGTTCGGGCACGCCCAGGCTGCAATCGGCATTGGCGGGCGCGTGCACCTCGTAAGCCCAGCGCTCGCCCTTCTGCCAGCCTTTTTCCTTGAGCTGTTTGGCGGCGGACGCGAGCGCGTCCGGCACCGAATGGAAAATGTCGGCGCGGCCGTCGCCGTCGAAATCGACCGCGTATTTGTAATATTCCGTCGGCAAAAATTGCGTGAGGCCCATCGCCCCGCCCCAGGACGAGCGCAGATCGGCGCGCGGCACGCTGTCCTGAAGCATTTTCAGAGCGTGCAGGAATTCGTTGCGGAAGAACTCCTTGCGCTTGCCCACAAAGCCTTGCGTCGCCAGCACGCGGATCGCGTCGAGGCTGTCTTTCTGGCGGCCGTAATCCGTTTCGCGCGCCCAGATCGCGAGCACGACATCGCCCGGCACGCCGAATTCACGCTCGATGCGCGCGAGCGCGCTGCGATATTGCGTGGCGAATTGCCTGCCGCGCGCGGCGAGGCGCTCGAACGTCGCCTCGCGCAGATACTGCGCCGGCGTCTGCACGAATTCCGGCTGGCCCGGCGGCGGTTTTTCCGGTTTTCCGGGCAGCGCCAGATCGGGCAGCGAATAATCCGGCACGAGCCCGCGCACCGCCGCATCAAAGACGCTGCGCGAGACGCTGAGCTTTTGCGCGTCGGGCCATGTCGATTGCAGCCATTGCTGGAACGCAGGCTCGGCGGCGTGCGAAGGCGCCGCGCCGGCAAACGTAAAACACAAGAGAATCGCGAACGCGCATCGCATGGTTGTCATTATAACACCCTCAGGCGCGGATTCCGCTCGAGACGCGGCGCGCTGCGAATAATCTCCGGCGTTTGCGGCGGAACTTCGCGCGGCGTTTGCTGCGCGTCCGCTTCTCTGGCTCTTGCCGCGTCCTCGTCCCGGCGCTGCCGGTCGCGCGCCATCTGCGCAAAGATCTGGGCCTTCGACAGGCCGGGCGCGCTCGCCTTGATGAACGAGCGGATGGTGAATTTTGTGCTCTCGGGAACAAGCGGCCAGAGTTTCTTGAAGCACCCGTCGACGTTTCCGACGCAGCCGCGCGCGCGCAGGCATTGTTTGTTGCCGCAGAATTTCCAGAACCGCAGAAACGTGTAAAGTTGACGGCGCGCGGCGTCACGCGCCGCGTTCTTGACGCGCATGGTTTCCTGAAATTGCCGCGCGAGCATTTGCTTTGAGGGCTTGCGTTTTACGGGCTTTCGCTTTGCAGACATAGTTTCTCCGTCTCGCGGCGCGATATTTTTGCGTCCAAGTTTTTGGGGGATGCCCCGTTACGGGGCCATGGTGCCGCCCGCTGCGCGCGGGGGCTGGTTCAGTGTCCCCGGCCTTGCGGGCCGAGGGGACGGAGCGCCGAAAAGCGCAACCAATCCTTTTGCTGCGATCCTTTGCGGGATCGCCGCGCCTTCCGGCGCTCCACCCAGCTTCGCTTGCCAAGCGGGCAAGCGACGCCGGGTTATTTTTGCGGCTCTCGCCCGCGGCTTGTCGCCGCGAACTCAGCTCCAGGCCCGCGCTTCCTGGGACGTGGCTCCGACGGGCGTTACCCGGCTTCGGCCTGTCCCAGTCCAGCGAAGCTCCTCGCAGAGCGGTCGTGATGCCGCCCGGGCGGAGCCCCGGAGCCGCCCGGGAGC
>DATATS010000052.1:0-20483 GCA_036268675.1 Pseudolabrys sp. | reverse complement strand
GGGAGGGTGGCGAGTGAAGCGAGCCGGGTGAGGGCAGTCCACCCCACCCCGATCCTCGCTGCGCTCGGATCGACCTTCCCCTTTCAGGGGAGGGATTAAGAAAGCGCCGCGCGGGCCAATGCATTACGTCTCCCTGATCATCGAATTCCTGCGCGGGCGTCCGGTGGTCGTGTTCTGGACCGTGGCGCTCACGCAGGCGACGCTGTGGACGCTGCTGCCGGCATTGTTCTACAGCGCGCCGCCGGGCGGGGTGCCTTTGCTGCTGGCGATCGGGCATGAATTCGTGCTCGGCAGCTATCTTGGCCCGCCGCTTGCGTTCTGCGCGGGCGAAATCGCGTTCCGGTTGGCCGGCGCCTTCGGGCTTTATGGGCTGGCGCAAGCCTGCATCGTCGTCTGCTACTGGGCGGTGTTTGCGCTCGGCCGCGCCATCGTCGGCAAGCGCCATGCGCTGCTCGCGATCCTGCTGATGGCGGGCATCACCGCCTTCACCATACCGAGCCCGAGCTTCGGCCCCTCGGTGATGGCGGCGCCGTTCTGGGCGCTCGCACTGCTGCACTACTGGCGCGCAGTCGGCGAGGGCAAACGCGGCTTTTGGTTTCTGCTCGCGCTCGATCTCGGCCTGCTGCTGCTCTCGAGCTATGTCGGGCTGATCCTGGTGGTGCTGCTGGTGCTGTTCACGCTCGCGAGTTCGCGCGGGCGGGGTTCGCTCGCCGCACCGGAACCGTGGATCGCGCTGTTGCCGCTGCTGATCGTGATCTTCCCGCATCTCGCCTGGCTCAAGGATGCACACGATCTCGTTTTCTCCGGCATCGAGGACAGCGTGGCGCCCGGCGGCAGGCTCAATGCCGGTGAATGGCTCTGCCTGTCGCTGCTGGCGGCTCATCTCGGCCTCGGCCTGCTGGTGGCGCTGGCGAGCGGCTGGCCGCGGCGGCGCTGGCGGCACGAGCGCGCGCCGGAAATCGACCGCGATCCGGTCGAGCCGCTCGGACGATGGTTCGTCTATTTTTTCGCGCTGGCCCCGGCCGCGATCGCGCTCACGATCGCGTTTGTCAGCGGCAGACTGGGGCCGCTCTATCCGATCGCGCCGCTGGTGGTGCTCTCGGGGCTTGCGGTCGTGGTTGCCGCCGGCGATCAGGTCACGCTCTATCGCGAGCGCATGGTGTCGTCGGCCTGGATCGGGCTTCTGGTAGCGCCGCCGGTTCTGGTGGTGCTCAGCATCATCGTATTGCCCTGGACCATGGGAATCGATCTGCGCATCGCGCAGCCGGCCAATACCGAAGGGCACTTCTTTGGCGACAACTTCCAGCGCCGCACCGGCAAGCCGCTGCAATATGTCACCGGCGACGAACGCCTGGCGCCGCTGGTCGCGCTCGGCAGCCCCAGCCGGCCGCATGTCTATTTCGACTGGGCGCCGCAGCGCAGTCCATGGGCAAGCCCTGCCGATATCCGCAAGGACGGCGGCGTGATGGTTTGGCCGGCCGAGACGTCCGCTTTGCCGCCGAAGACTCTCAAGCAACAATTCCCCGACATGGTGGCGGAAGTGCCGCGCTCGTTCGCGCGCCCGATCCAGGGCCTGCTGCCGCTCATCAAGCTCGGCTGGTCGGTGGTGCGGCCGGCGGCCGCGCCCGCTCAGTGATAGCTCTCGCCTTCCTTCACCTTGCCGCGGAACAGCCAGTAGACGAAGACGATATAGCCGATGATCATCGGCAGCAGCACCAGAGTGCCGGCCAGCATGAACATCTGGCTCGCCGGCGCCGCGGCGGCGTCCCAGACGGTGAGCGAGGGCGGCACCAGATAAGGGAAGTTGGAAATCACCAGCCCGAGATAGCCGAGCAGAAAAAGCGCGATCGCCGCCAGGAACGGCGGCACATCGCGGCCCTTGTCGAGCCAGCGCCAGAGCGCGAGGGCAACGAGCGCCGTCACCACCGGCACCGGCCACAGGACATAGAAATTCGGCAGCGAGAACCAGCGCACAGCGATCCGCGGCTGGGCGAGCGGCGTCCACAGGCTGACCACCGCCATGAAAGCCAGGACGACGAGGAGAAGCGCTTTCGCCTGCCTGCGCGCGAGTGAGGCAACGGGTCCCTCCGTTTTCATCGTGAGCCAGCAGGCCCCGAGCAAAGCGTAGCCTGCGATCATCGCTAAGCCGCACATCAGACAAAATGGCGTCGCCCAATCGAGCGCGCCGCCGGCATAGGCGCCGTTGGCGATCGGGATTCCCTGGATCAAGCCGCCGAGGGCGATGCCTTGCGCGAATGCCGCCAGGGTCGAGCCGATGGTGAAGGCAAAATTCAACCAGGTCTTGCTGACCGACACGGAGCGGAATTCGAATGCGATGCCGCGGAACACCAGCGCCAGCAGCATCACGATGATCGGCAGATAGAGCGCCGGCATGATGACCGCATAGGCTTTGGGGAACGCCACGAACAGGCCGCCGCCGCCGAGTACCAGCCAGGTCTCGTTGCCATCCCATAAGGGGGCCACCGTGCGCATCATCTGGTCGCGCTCGCCTTCGCTGCGCGCAAACGGAAACAGGATGCCGATGCCGAGGTCGAAGCCGTCGAGGATGACGTACATCGCAACGGCACCGCCGATCACGCCGGCCCAGATGACGGGCAAATACCAGTCCATGGCGTCAGCCTTTGCGCGCGGCGGTGATCGGGTTGTGACTGAAGGGCGGGGCTGGCGCGCCCGCCGGCGCATCCAGCCCGCGCGCGATCAGCCGGTTGATGTAGTAGATGCCGAACGAGAACACGGTGCCGTAGGCCAGCACGAACAGAACCAATGTCGTTGCGATGCTGGCGGCAGGCACCGGCGAAGTGGCATCGGCGGTGCGCAGGATGTGTTCGGCGATCCAGGGCTGGCGCCCGGTTTCCGTCACCACCCAGCCCGATATCACCGCGACGAAACCGACCCACCAGCAGTGCGCCATCACCTGCAGGTACCAGCGCGTCTCGAACAGCGTACCGCGCCACCACAGGAATGCGCCGTACAGCGCTGCGCCGATCATGAATAAGCCGAGCCCCACCATGATGCGGAAGGCGAAGAACACCACTTTCACCGGCGGGCGGTCCTGCGGCGGCACGCTGCGCAGGCCCTGGAACAGCCCGTGCAGGCGGTGCGTGAGGATCAGTGAAGCGCCGTCCGGTATCGAAATCTCGTAGCGGTTGAAGCCTTCTTTTTCGTCCGGCCAGGCAAAGATGTGAAAATCGCCGGGCGTGCTGCCGTCCCAATGCGCCTCAATGGCCGCGATCTTGAGCGGCTGATACTTGAGCGTGTTGAGCCCGTGCTGGTCGCCGATCACGAGTTGCAGCGGCGCCAGGATTGCGGTGAGCCCAATCGCCATGCGCAGCATCGTGCGACCCGCTACGGCGTGAGTGCCGGCAAGGACAAAGCGCGCGCCGACCGCCAGCACCACGAAGCCGGTCGTGAGGTAGGCGGCGTTGACCATATGCGCGAAGCGATACGGAAAACTCGGGTTGAAAATGATGGCCAGCCAATCGGTCGGATAGGCGATGCCGTCCTTCATTTCGTAGCCGGCCGGCGTCTGCATCCAGCTATTGGCCGCCAGAATCCAGAATGCCGAGAACGCCGTGCCGAGCGCGACGATTGCGGCCGACATCGCATAGAGCCAGGGCGGCACCTTGTTGAAGCCGAACAGCAGCACGCTAAGGAATGTCGCTTCCAGGAAAAAAGCCGAGAGCACTTCGTAGCCGAGCAGGGGGCCGACCACATTGCCGACCACCACAGAGTAGCGGCTCCAGTTCAAACCGAATTCGTAGGACATGACGATGCCGGACACGACGCCCATGGCGAACGACACCGCGAAGATCCTGGTCCAGAACCGCATCAGCAGCTGATAGCGCTCATCGCCCGAGCGCACCCACAATGCGCCGAGCGTGGCGATATAGGCCGACAAACCGATGGTGAATGTCGGGAAAATGATGTGGAAAATGATGGTGAAGGCGAATTGCAGGCGAGCCAAAAGGACTGGATCAAAATGCATGACCGACCTCCGCCCGAGGCTCACCCGGGCGCGCAACTATAGGCCCGCGGCCGTGGCCTTTGCGAGCCATCGCGGCTTGTCGGTCTGCGCCAAATCGAAGCGGCGGGACCGCTGGCGGTATCCACAGGCTCCCCGATGGGTGCCTGCCGCGCACCCTCCGCCCGCGATAGGCTTACCGGCTGGGCAGCTAAATCGAGGGGGTTGAGACGATGGTCAAGCGAGCAAAGAGCCGTGCCGCGCGCACGCGAGGGTCAAAATCGGAGCCTTACGTCGTCGCCGTGACGCAGCGGTATTTCGGACTGAAGGAGCACGGCACCGACATCCGCACCGAATTCGTCGCCGGTGTCACGACGTTCCTCACGATGGTCTACATCGTGTTCGTCAACCCGATCATCCTCGGCAAGGCGGGCATGGATCCCGGCGCGGTGTTCGTCGCCACGTGTATCGCTGCCGCCGTGAGCACCTTCGTGATGGCGTTCTACGCGAATTATCCGATCGCGCTGGCGCCGGGCATGGGCATCAACGCCTTTTTCGCTTTCACCGTGGTCCTCACTTACAAATATTCCTGGCAGCAGGCGCTCGCGGCGGTGTTCTGCTCGGGCGTGATCTTTTTCCTGATCTCGGTATTCCGCATCCGGCAATACGTTATCGACGCGATCCCGCGCAATCTCAAGCTGGCGATCTCAGCCGGTGTCGGGTTGTTCCTCGGCATCATCGCGCTTGAAGAAGCGAAAGTGGTGGTGGCAAGCCCGGCCACGCTCGTTACGCTGGGCGACCTGAAGAACCCGGCAGCGATCTTGATGCTGCTCGGTTTTGTGCTGATTGCAGGCCTCAACTTCCGGCGCATCATGGGCAGCACCGTGATCGGCATTCTCGTCGTGACCGTGATCGGCATTCCGCTCGGGCTCGCCCATTACAGCGGCATCGTCTCGCTGCCGCCGTCGCTCGCGCCGACTTTCCTGCAACTCGATTTCTCGCCGCTGCGAGAATTGGGCTTTTCCGGCAAGCCGGTCGAGTTTTCCTTTTTGATCGTCATTCTCAGTATTTTGATGATCGATGTGTTCGACAATGCCGGAACGCTGATCGGTGTCACCCACCGCGCCGGCCTGCTCGACAAGAACGGCCACCTGCCGCGCATGAAGCAGGCGCTGATCGCCGACAGCTTCGCCGCCATGTTCGGCGCGCTCATCGGCACCTCGACCACGACGAGCTACATCGAGAGCGCGGCCGGCGTGTCGGCCGGCGGACGAACGGGGCTTACCGCGGCCTTTGTCGGGCTGTTCTTTCTGCTGGCGCTGGTGTTCTCGCCGCTGGCGGGAATGATCCCGGCCTATGCCTCGGCTGCGGCCCTTCTCTATGTCGCGTGCGTGATGACGCGGGGCCTCGCCGATGTCGACTGGGATGACATCACCGAATACGCGCCGGCGGTGGTGACGGCGATCACGATGCCGCTGACCTATTCGATCGCCACCGGCATTGGGCTTGGTTTCATCACCTACACGCTCGCCAAACTGATTGCCGGCAAGATCACGGAGGCAGCACCCGGCGTGATCGCGCTGGCGGTGTTGTTTGCGATCAAGTTTGCGGTGACCGGTTAAACGGCGCGCCGCACGTTGAATTTCGCCGGCGTTCGTTATGGACGCCGGCGTTTTCTTGTCAGCCGTCCAGCGCTTTTTTTATCGCCAGAAAATCGCGCCACGCGAAACGCTTTTGCAGCGGGCTGCGCAGCAGGAAGGCCGGATGGAAGGTTGGCATGGCCTTGATCTCGCGTTTGCCGGTGTCGAAAGCGAACCAGCGCCCGCGCGTCCTGGTGATGCCTTCTTTGGTGGCGAGCAAAGTCTGCGCCGACGGGCCGCCGAGGCAGACAAGGATATCGGGATCGACGAGTTCGATCTGGCGCAGGACAAAGGGCAGGCAGATTTGCGATTCCTGCGGCGTCGGCGTGCGATTTCCCGGCGGCCGCCAGGGCACGATGTTGGCGATATAGACCGACGTTCGATCGAGCCCGATGGCCGCCAGCATGCGGTCGAGCAGCTTGCCGGAGCGCCCAACGAAGGGCAGCCCTTCGATGTCCTCGTCGCGCCCGGGCGCTTCGCCGACAAACATCACGCGCGCTTGCGGATTGCCGTCGGCAAATACCAATTGGCTGGCGGTCGCCTTGAGCGCGCAGCCGTCGAACCTCTCCAGAATGGCGCGCAGGTCATCCAGCGTTTTGGCGCTCTTGGCCGATTCGCGCGCGGCCATCATGGCCTCGTCAGGCGCCGGCGGGGCGGCGGGTGCTGCGCGTTGTTCGGCCCGAGGGCTGACCGCGGGCCGCTCCGCTTCGCGCACCGGCTTGGGGCTTTCGGTTGAGGGAGCTTGGGTGGCCGCAAAACGGTCGACCGGTACCTCGTCGAGAAGCGCATCGACGCCGGCTTCCCGGTAGAAGTCGATGAGGTCGCGCAGCGGCTTGTCGTGGCTCGGCGTCATCGTTCGACCTTACCACGGCAGGCAGGCGCGATTGCCCCCGCTGTGCAAAAGTGGAATATCGGAGACGAGGAGCAGCCCATGGCCGATCTGCCCGCCCGCCAAGACCTTCCCGATCGCCAAACCCTTCCCGATCGAGAAGCGATGGAATTCGATGTGGTGATCGTCGGCGCCGGGCCGGCGGGCCTCGCCGCCGCCATTCGCCTCAAGCAGATCAATGCGGATATTTCCGTGGTCGTCGTAGAGAAGGGCTCCGAGGTCGGCGCGCACATTCTGTCGGGCGCGGTGATCGATCCCGCCGGACTCGACCGCCTGCTGCCCGAATGGCGCACGGAGGATACGCCGATCAAAACGGCGGTGTCGGACGACCGTTTCTATTGGCTCGGCAAAACGTCCGCGCTGCGGCTGCCCAATCTCATGATGCCGCCGCTGATGAGCAATCATGGCAATTTCATTGTTTCGTTGAGCAATGTCTGCAAATGGCTGGCAAGCAAAGCCGAAGCGCTCGGCGTCGAAATCTATCCGGGCTTTGCCGCGGCGGAAATATTGTTTGACGGCGATGGCGCGGTTGCCGGTGTCGCTACCGGCGACATGGGGCTCGGCAAGAGCGGCACACCCAAGGATTCATTCACGCGCGGCATGGAGCTGCGCGCCAAGTACACGTTGTTCGCGGAAGGCGCGCGCGGCAATCTCGGCAAGCAGTTGATCGTGAAATTCCGTCTCAGCGAGGGGCGGCAACCGCAGAAGTTCGGGCTCGGCCTGAAGGAGCTTTGGCAAGTCGCGCCCGGCAAGCACCGCAAAGGTCTGGTGCAACACACGTTCGGCTGGCCGCTCGACAATCGCACCGGCGGCGGCTCGTTCCTCTATCACCTCGACGACAACCTGGTGTCGGTCGGCTTTGTCGTGCATCTCAATTACGCCAACCCGTATCTCTCGCCGTTCGAGGAATTCCAGCGCTTCAAGACGCATCCGCTGGTGCGCGAAACGTTCGACGGCGGCAAGCGGCTTGGCTACGGCGCGCGCGCGCTGACCGAGGGCGGCTATCAGTCGGTGCCCAAACTCGTTTTTGCAGGCGGCGCATTGATCGGCTGCGATGCCGGCTTCATGAACGTGCCACGCATCAAGGGCAGCCACAACGCCATGCTGTCCGGCATCATGGCGGCGGAGGCAGCCGGCGCAGCCCTCGGCGAAGGCCGCGCGCATGATGCGCTCGCCGGCTACGAAAGCGCCTGGCGCACCTCTGCGATCGGTAAGGACTTGTGGAAAGTGCGCAACGCCAAGCCGCTATGGTCGAAATTCGGCACGCTTGTCGGCATCGCGCTCGGCGGGCTCGACATGTGGACCAGCACGTTTCGCTTTTCGCTGTTCGGCACGCTCAAACACGGCAAGCCGGATTACGCCACGCTCAAGCTCGCGGCCGAATGTCAGCCGGTCGCTTACCCCAAGCCCGACGGCAAGCTCAGCTTCGACCGCCTGTCCTCGGTGTTTCTCTCCAACACCAACCACGAAGAAGACCAGCCGCCTCATCTGCGCGTCGCCGACATGGCGTTGCAGAAAACCTCGGAGCACGATGTCTTCGCCGGCCCCTCGTCGCGCTATTGCCCGGCCGGCGTCTATGAATGGGTCGAGGAGGCGGGTCAGCCTAAATTCGTCATCAACGCGCAGAATTGCGTTCACTGCAAAACCTGCGACATCAAGGACCCGAATCAGAACATCACTTGGGTTCCGCCCGAAGGAGGCGGCGGTCCGAACTATTCGAACATGTGATGAAGGCGGCCGGACCCGGCCACGATGCTGCCCATATCGGGGCTTTCAAGCATGTGCAGCGGGTCTTCAACCGCTGCTGTTGCGGGGGCAGCGCAAAAAGGCCATTCTCGGCATTACATCTCGGCGGCTTCTCGCGAATTTCGCGCCATCCGCCCTATTGGAGCGTCGCCAGTGAATTCTTCGACCCTTTCCCGGTGCGTGCTTCGCACTGCGCTTGCCGCGTTTCTCGCCGGAATGCCGATTGAACTCGTCGCGGAGACCCCAAGCCCGCAAGACCTCGTCGGCCTGACCGAGTCCGGCGCCTATCTCGCGGCCCGCCATGCCGGTCAGCAACGCGACGCCGGAGCCGCCGCAGCCTATTATCGCGCGGCGCTCAGGAGGGACCCGAAAAACTCCGAGCTGCTCGATCGCACGTTCCTCTCGCTGCTGGTGGACGGCAATGTCGAAGAGTCGGTGAAGTTCGCCGATCGTGTCGTGCAGGTGGACAAGGACGACCGCGTCGCCCGCCTGGTGATGGGCGTGCACGGCATCAAGCACAAGGCATACCCGGCCGCGCGCCGCGACCTCGCCAAATCGGTGCGCGGGCCGATCACCGATCTGACCGCGACGCTGCTGTCGGCCTGGACCCTGAACGCAACCGGCGGCGCCAAGGAGGCAGTGGCGACGATCGACAAGCTGACCGGACCGGACTGGTACGCGATCTTCAAGGATCTGCACGCCGGCATGATCTACGACCTCGCCGGCAACAAGAAGGAAGCCGGCAAGCGTCTGGCGCAGGCCTACAAGCTCGACCCTTCGGCGCTCCGCGTGGTCGAAGCCTATGGCAGCTGGGTCTCGCGCAACGAGTCGCCCAAGCAGGCGCTGACGATTTTCGAGGCTTTCGACAAGGTATTGCCGCGCCACCCGCTGGTGGTGGATGCGATGGATAAACTTAAAGCCGGCGAGAAACTGCCGCAGTTGGTGACGACGCCGCAGGCGGGCGCTGCAGAAGCGCTGTACGGGCTCGGCGCCTCGCTCGGCCGCCGCGGTGGCGAGGACCTCGGCCTCGTCTATCTCCAGCTTTCGCTTTATCTGGAGCCCAATCACTCGCTGGCGCTGCTCTCGCTCGCTGATTTGTATGAGTCGCTGAAAAAGCCGGACCTCGCTATCAATGCCTATGAGCGCGTGCCGGCCAGTTCGCCTTTGCACCGCAATGCCGCGATCCAGATGGCGGCCAATCTGGATACCCTCGGCAAGCCGGACGAAGCGCAGAAGCATCTCGAAGCGCTGATCAAGCAATTCCCGAACGATCTCGAAGCGATCATGGCGCTCGGCAACGTCGAGCGCGGGCACAAGAAGTTTTCAGAATGTGCGACCACCTATTCCAAGGGCGTCGCCACCATCCCGCACCCGGAAAAGGCGAACTGGGTGATCTTCTATTTCCGCGGCATCTGCTACGAACGCTCGCACGAGTGGCCGAAGGCGGAAGCCGACTTCAAGAAGGCGCTCGAGCTGTTTCCCGAGCAGCCGCACGTGCTCAACTATCTCGGCTATTCCTGGATCGATCAGGGCGTGAACCTGGACGAGGGAATGGACATGATCAAACGCGCGGTTCAGCAGCGGCCGGACGACGGTTACATCGTCGATTCACTCGGCTGGGCCTATTTCAAGCTCGGCAATTATCCGGAAGCGGTGAAAAATCTCGAACGGGCGATCGAGCTCAAGCCGGAAGATTCGACCATCAACGATCATCTCGGGGACGCCTATTGGCGCGTCGGGCGAGTGCTCGAAGCAAGGTTCCAGTGGAAGCATGCGCGCGATCTCAAGCCCGATCCGGAAGATCTGCCCAAGATCGAAGAGAAGATCAAAAACGGGCTGCCGGACGAGACCTCCTCGCAGGCCAAGGCCGGCAAAAAGACCGGCAATGGCGGCTGACGCTTGCGCATGATCGTCGGCGAGAGCCTGAGTGACGGCTCGTGAGCACTCAGCCGGTCGAACGAGCCGCCGCCAAGATCAATCTCACCCTGCGCGTGGTCGGCCGCCGCGACGACGGCTATCACACGCTCGAAAGCCTGGTGGCGTTCGCGGATCTCGCCGACACGCTTACACTTGCTCCCGGCGGCGCCACCGCGCTCGATATTTCCGGACCGTTTGCCGACGCTTGCGGAACCGCGGCCGACAATCTTGTCCTCAAAGCGGTTGCCGCCTTGGGCGCGCGCGTTGCGGAGCTTAAAGCCGGGCGTTTTCACCTCGAAAAGAAGCTTCCCGTGGCCGCCGGCATCGGCGGCGGTTCGGCCGATGCCGCGGCAGCGCTGCGGCTGCTCGCCCGCCTGAACGCATTTGCACCCGATGATTCCCGCGTGACGGCGGCCGCGCTTGCAGTCGGCGCCGATGTGCCGGTCTGCCTTGCCTCGCGCGCGCGCATCATGCGCGGCGTCGGCGAACAACTGTCCGAACCGCTGATGCTGACGCCGCTTCCGGCGCTCATGGTCAACCCGGGCGTGCCCTTGTCGACGCAGGAGGTGTTCAAGGCCTTTGCCGGCCGACAGGGCAGCACAGGCGATCTCTCAGAGGTGCCGGCCGGGGCCGGCGCGCTGGTCGAGTATCTCAAGCGTCATCCAAACGATCTGACCGAGCCCGCCATCGCCTGCGCGCCCGTCATCGCGGACGTGCTGGCCGCGCTGAATGCATTGACGGGCGTGCGGCTTGTGCGGATGTCGGGCTCGGGGCCGACCTGCTTTGCGTTGTTTGCCTCGGCCGGTGACGCGGCTGCGGGCGCCAGGCGTCTTTCCGCCGGGCAGAGAACATGGTGGGTGCAGCCGGCGATGCTCGGCTGACGTTGCGCGCTAGTGCGCGCGCGCGATGCAGAAGGCGACGGATTCTTCCAGCGCCGCCTTGATCTCCGATGGCGGCACCAGAGCCAGCGCGTCGGTGGCGATTGCGCCGTAGTGACGCGCGCGGCCGACCGTATCCTCGATCGCGTGATGGCTGGCCATCATGGCGGTCGCGGTATCGAGATCGCCGTCGCGGATGTCGCCTTTGCCGAGCGTGCGGTTCCAGAAGGCGCGTTCGGTCTCCGATCCGCGCCGGAACGACAGCACCACCGGCAGCGTGATCTTGCCTTCGCGGAAATCGTCGCCGACGCTTTTGCCGAGCTTGGCCGAAGCCCCGCCATAGTCGAGCGCATCGTCCACGAGCTGGAAGGCGATGCCGAGATTCATGCCGAACGAGCGACAGGCCGCCTGCTCGGCTTTCGCGCGCACGGCGAGCGCGGGGCCGACCTGACAGGCGGCGGCGAACAACTCGGCGGTCTTGGCGCGGATCACCGCCAGGTATTCGTCTTCGTTGGTGGCGGTGTTCTTGGCGGCGCCGAGCTGCATTACTTCGCCTTCCGCGATCACGGCCGCGGCCGACGACAGGATATCGAGCGCGTGCAGATTGCCGACCTCGACCATCATCTTGAAGGCTTGGCCGAGCAGGAAGTCGCCGACCAGCACGCTCGCTTCGTTGCCCCACAACATGCGGGCGGCGAGCTTGCCCCGGCGCATGTCGCTTTCGTCCACCACGTCATCGTGCAGCAGCGTCGCCGTGTGCATGAATTCCACCGCGGCGGCGAGCTTGATATGGCCGTCGCCGGTGTAGCCGGCGAGCTTGGCCATCGCGATCGTGAGCATCGGGCGCAACCGCTTGCCGCCCGATGAGATCAGGTGATTGGCGACCTCCGGGATCATGGCCACGTCCGAACCGGTGCGCGACAGGATGGTCGCGTTGACGCGCTCCATATCCGGTGCAACGAGTTCGGCGAGCCGCTCCAGGGATACCGGCTTCGGACTTTCGAATGGCAGGACGACGGCCAAAAGGGCTACTCCGTGGACGGATAAGGACACATCAGCATAGAAACGCTATGCTGGCCGGGCAAGTGCGCCCAATTGTCCATATCACTCCGATGTGACGGGGCGGGGCGGGAATAAAGGTTGCAGCGGGTCGCCGCGCGGGGGTCGGGGTTAAGGCATGCAGGAAATCGTTCGCACCAACGACGCGGTTCTGGTTTCCGCGGTCGGCGCGTTGCTCGACGGCGCCGGGATCAGGCACATGGTCCTCGATCAGAACATGAGCGTGCTGGAAGGCTCGCTTGGCGTCCTGCCGCGCCGCGTGCTGGTCGGCGAGGACGACGCGGCGGCGGCGCGCCGTGTTCTCACCGATGCGGGCCTTGCGCACGAATTGCGCTCCGATGGGCGCTGAGCCAACGGGGCTCGCCACCAGCGAAGATGCCGTACTCGGCGGCCGCTTGCGGCTTCGCCAGCCCGTCTCCGGCCACCGCGTCGGCCACGATGCCATCCTGCTTGCCGCCGCCACCGCCGGACGCGCCGGCGAAAAAGCGGTCGACCTCGGCGCCGGCGTCGGCGGCGCCGGCCTCGCACTGGCCGCGCGCGTCGATGGCCTGACAATGACGCTGGTCGAGATCGACCCGGCGCTGTGCCGGCTGGCCGCCGACAATATCCAGCTTAATCGTCTTGCAGATCGCGTACGCGTGCTCGCCTGCAACGCCGAAGACAGCGAAGCGCTCGCCGGCGCCGGACTTGCGCCGGAAAGCATCGACCGCGTGCTGATGAACCCGCCTTTCCACGATGCAAGGCGCGCGAACCTGTCGCCCGATCCGCTGCGGCGGTTGGCGCATGCAGCGGCGCCCGGCCTGTTGCCGCGCTGGGTCGCGAGCGCCGCGCGACTGCTCAAGCCGCAGGGCGTGCTGACGTTGATCTGGCGCGCCGACGCCCGCGACGACGTGCTCACCGCGCTGAATTCTCAGTTCGGCGGTATCGGGCTATTGCCGGTGCAGCCGCGCGCCGAGGCGCCTGCGATTCGTCTGCTGGTGCGCGCGGTGAAGGGAGGCGAGCGCAGAGCGCCGACGGCGTGCGCGCCGCTCGTGCTCAACGACGCAAGCGGCCGTCCGAGCGCTGCGGCCGAGGTGGTGCTGCGCGCGGGTGAAACGCTGAGCATTACTGAAGAGTAAATTCTGGCAATCTGCCTAGGATTTGCGCCGCCGCGGCACGAATTCGCGCCAGCGCCGCAGAACGAGCTGGCGCCGCATCTGGCCCAGCCTTTCGTCATTGAGATGCGAAAGCCCAATGATCGCGCCGATGAGCAGGAACAACAGGGTCAGCTTGGGATCCATCAGTTCCCTCTTTCAAAGCTGCCACGCTCAGGTGGCTACCTGGACTGAGCAAAAACCATTCCAAACTTAAAAAAGGTACAATTTGGGGCGCAGCCGAGGCCGCAAAGCGGCGGCAATCCGGGGAACCTGGGGCTTTGACTTGAGCGGCAATGATTGCCTAAGTGCTTTGAAAACCCGAAAACCTTAACCCAAACGATTGTCCACCATGTTCAAACGCGTGCTCGACGGTCTGCGATTGCTCGTACCCAAACGCTTCCGGTCCGACATTCCGGTGGTGCCGGTTGTGCGGCTGTCCGGCGTCATCGGCGTGGTCACGCCGTTGCGGCCCGGCATGATGCTGTCCACCACCGCCCGTTCGCTGGAGCGCGCGTTCTCGACGCGCAACGCGCGCGCGGTGGCGCTCCTGATCAATTCACCCGGCGGCTCGCCCGCGCAGTCGCATCTGATTTTTCTGCGCATCCGGCAACTGGCCGAGGAAAAGAAGCTGCCGGTCATTGCGTTTATCGAGGATGTCGGCGCCTCTGGCGGCTACATGCTCGCCTGCGCCGGCGATGAGATCGTTTGCGATCCCTATTCGATTATCGGTTCGATCGGCGTGGTCGGGGCAACGTTCGGCTTTCCCAAATTGATGCACAAGCTCGGCATCGAGCGCAGGCTCTATACCTCGGGCGAGCACAAGGCGACGCTCGATCCGTTCCTGCCGGAAAAGGCGGACGACGTGAAACGCCTGAAGGCGTTGCAGAAGGACATCCACCGGCACTTCATCGCGCTGGTGAAGGAGCGCCGCGGCAAGCGTCTCAAGGGCGCCGACAAGACGCTTTTTTCCGGCGAGTTCTGGATCGCGCAGGCAGGAATAGAACTCGGGCTCGCCGATCGCATCGGCGATCTGCGCTCGACCTTGCGCGAGCGTTACGGCAAGAAAGTGCGCACGCCGCTTATTGCGGCCGAGCGCGGCTTCTTTGGCCGCAAAGTCGCCGGTATCGGGCCGCTCGCCGCGCTGGCGCAACAGCCGGGGCTGACTGACAATATTGTCTCCACGCTGGAAGAGCGCGCGATATGGTCGCGTTACGGACTGTGACAAATCGGTAAGCCGCGAAATCGCCTTGTTTCACGGTGTACGATCAAGCTCATCATGTCGATGAGGTAACCCATGCCGCCGATCCTGTTGTCTCCGCTGGTGAAATGGACGCTCGCAGCCGTGGGCGGCGCGATGGTCGTGCATTGGGTGGTGAAGGAAGTGCGCCGCATCAACGAGGAACTCGACGCCGCCAAGCGCGTGCCGATCGACGACGCCTCTCCGCGCGCGACCTTGCGGCGCGATCCGGCGAGCGGCGAATACCGCCTTTGATCGGCGGCGTTCCCGCGTGCGCTTGCGCGCCGGTCGCTTGACCCTCTATGGGGCCGCCGATAGGGTTCCGCAGTCTTTCCATTCAAGCGAATCATTTTTGACGCCATGGCCGAAGCCGACCTGCTCGCCAGGGACCGCGCGCATCAAAGCAGCCTCGATCCGTCGCGCTCTTTCCAGGGGCTGATCCTCGCGCTCCAGCAGTATTGGGCGGCGTGGGGCTGCGTCATCCTGCAACCCTACGACATGGAAGTCGGCGCGGGCACGTTCCATCCGGCGACGACGTTGCGCGCGCTCGGGCCGAGGCCCTGGAACGCGGCTTACGTGCAGCCCTCGCGCCGGCCCAAGGACGGCCGCTATGGTGAAAATCCCAACCGCCTGCAGCACTACTACCAATTCCAGGTCATCCTGAAGCCGTCGCCGCCGGACATCCAGGAGCTTTATCTCAATTCGCTGAAGATCATCGGCATCGATCCCAAGATCCACGACATCCGTTTCGTCGAGGACGACTGGGAGTCGCCCACGCTCGGCGCCTGGGGGCTGGGTTGGGAATGCTGGTGCGACGGCATGGAAGTGTCGCAGTTCACTTATTTTCAGCAGGTCGCCGGCATTGAATGCAATCCGGTGGCGGGCGAACTCACTTACGGGCTTGAGCGGCTGGCGATGTACGTGCAGGGCGTCGACCGCGTGTTCGATCTCAATTTCAACGGCCGCACCGACAGCAAGAAAGTGACCTACGGCGACGTGTTCCTGCAGGCCGAGCAGGAATATTCGCGGCACAATTTCGAATTCGCCGACACGGCGATGCTGTTCGAGCAGTTCAAGATGGCGGAAGCGGCCTGCCAGAAATATCTTGGCCTGGGCTGGGACAAGGACCGCAAGCATCATCTGATGGCGCTGCCGGCCTACGACCAGTGCATCAAGGCAAGCCACGTGTTCAATCTGCTCGACGCGCGCGGCGTCATCTCTGTCACCGAACGGCAAAGCTATATCTTACGCGTGCGCGAACTGGCCAAAGGCTGCGGCGAAGCCTGGCTTGCGACCGCGGGCGGCGGGGCGCAGCCGTAGTTGAACCTTTCCGGGCGGGGAGGCGACCAATGAGCATGACGCTCTGGATCATTCTGCTCGTCGCAGCGGCGGCGGGCCTTTACGCGATTATCGCCTTCAACCGGCTGGTGCGCGCGCGCCAGATGGCCAACGAGGCGTGGAGCGGCATCGACGTCCAGCTCAAGCGGCGTTCGGACCTCATCCCCAATCTGGTCGACAGCGTCAAAGGCTACGCCGCGCATGAGCGATCGGTGCTTGAGGAGGTCACGCAATTGCGGGGCGCTGCCCGCGCGTTGCCGGCCGACGATGTCGCCAGCCGCGCGCAGGCCGAAGCCGCGCTGTCGGGGGCGCTCGGCAAACTTTTCGCCGTGGCGGAAAATTACCCCGACCTGAAGGCGAGCGGTAACTTTCTCGGCCTGCAGAAACAGCTCAGCGATCTGGAAAACGAACTCCAGATGGCGCGGCGCTATTACAATGGCACGGTGCGCAATCTCAACACGCTGGTGCAGTCGTTCCCGAGCAGCCTGATCGCCGGCCTGTGTGGATTCGGCGAACGCGCCTTTTTCGAGGTGTCGGATGCTGCGGATCGAGCCACGCCGCAGGTGACGCTGGCGCCGGGGCAAAGCCAACCATGAGCCAGCAATGAGCGCGCTGCGCCCGACCGGCCGTTTTACGTTTGTCCTGTCGGCGTTGCCGATCATGGCGCTTGCGCTTTGGCTGATCGGCTGCGCCGGCGCATCGGCCGCCGAAGTCATCCATTCTTTCGATTCGACGGTCGAAGAGGCCAAGGACGGTACGCTCACCGTGATCGAGACCATCAACGTGCGCGCGGAAGGCAACGCCATTCGCCATGGCATCTATCGCGACTTCCCGCTCATTTTCCTGGACAAGGACGCGCGCCGGCATGAAGTGACGTTCGACATTCTCGGCGTCTCGCGCGACGGCAGCCCTGAGACCTATCATACGGAATACGGCCATAACGCCATCCGCATCTATGCCGGCAGCAAGGACACCTATGTGTCGCGCGGCGATCACGTTTACGTCCTGCGCTACAGCACCGGCCGCCAGATCCGCTGGTTTGACGGCAAGCCCGAGCTCAACTGGAACGTCACCGGGAATTTCTGGAATTTCCCGATCACGCACGCCACCTACCATCTTCATCTGGCGGACGGAGCGCGTCCGCTGCGCTGGACTGCCTATACCGGCCGCCGCGGCGCCACCGGCACCGATTGGCGAGGCGACATCGACAGCGCCGGCGTGCTGACGGTCGAGACCACGCGGCGGCTTGCGCCGGGCGAGGGCCTCACGGTGGTTGCGGCGCTTCCCGGCGGCACGGTCGAGCCGCCGAGCCAGGGCACGCTTCTGTGGTACGAATTTCTCGACAACCGCGCGTGGATTCTGGGCGGCATCGGATTTCTGGTCGTTCTTATTTATTATCTCGCAGCCTGGGAAGCGGTCGGGCGCGATCCCAAGGCGGGCCCCATCATTCCGCTGTTTCATCCGCCCGACGGCGTGTCGCCGGCGTTGGCGAACTACATCCACAAATGGGGTCTGGGCCGCGAGAAGTGGCGCGCGTTCACGGCTGCTTCGCTGTCGCTCGCGGTCCGCGGTCTTTTGCATTTCGACCAGCAGGGAAAAGCCCTGACGCTGACATCGAGCGGGCATCAGCCCGAGGGCGGCTTCGGCAAGCTGCCACCGGGCGAGCGCGCGATCTTCAGTTGGGTCAACATTGGCGGCGTCGCCACCATCGACAAGGCGCACGGCGAGGAGGTCGCCAAGGTCGGCGATAGCTTCACGAAGGCCATCGAAGAGGAAAATCGCAATCGTTTCTTTCGCCGCAATCTTGGCTACGTCATTGCCGGGCTGGTGATGACGGGGGCGGTCGTTTTCGGCGTGGTCGTGTTCGGCCATTTGCAGGAGAAAGACCTCTCCATCATGTTCGCGCTCGGCTTCGGCGGCTTCATGATCGGAATGTTCGCGGTGCCGCTGGTGCAGGCGCTTTTCGCCGGCGCCAATGTCGCGACAGTGGCGCGGCTGGGAATGTCGCTCGCCTTTGCGGTGATTTTCATTTCGGTCGGCACCAATTTCGCGCGGATATTTTTGCCCGGCGGCGCGGGCGTCGGCGACGTGATGCCGATGCTGCATGCGATGGTCGTGGATTATCCGCTCGCGTTCGTGCTGGTGACCGCCTTTGCCGCGCTCAACGGCCTATTCTTCTATTTGATGCGGGCGCCGACCGCGCTCGGCCGTCCTGTCATGGATCAGCTTGAGGGCTTCAGGCTTTATCTGGAAACGGCGGAAGCCGACCGCCTCAATTTGCAGGCGCCGGAAATCACCGCGCAGCGGTTCGAGGCGCTGTTGCCCTATGCGGTCGCCCTCGATGTCGAGAAGCCGTGGTCGGCGGCCTTTGCCGCGGCCATTGCTCGCGCGCATCCGGGCGACGCCGACCCGATGCGCCATTACCAGCCGGGCTGGACCAGTTCGACCGGCGGCTGGTCGAGCGGCAACTTCAGCGGCGCGGTCGCTGCAAGCGTCGCCGGTGTGAGCGGCGCCTTCGCCAGCGCCGTGCCGGCATCATCCGGTTCGTCCGGCTTCGGCGGCGGCGGAGGCGGCGGTTCGGGCGGTGGAGGCGGCGGTGGTGGCGGCGGCGGATGGTAACGCGTGATCCCGAAAAGCGGGTACCGGTTTCCCGCCTTCGCGAAGCCCGCTTCGGCGGGCGAAGGAAGGTCGGATAAGATCACGCGCCAATAAAACGCTTCATTCGTGACATCGGCCGATGGCCTTGCTAGGCAGGCGGCGCACCAACGTCTTTTGCTCAGTGGTCCATGCCCGATCTTCTGCTTGAATTCCTCTCGGAAGAAATCCCCGCGCGCATGCAGGCGCGCGCGGCCGAGGATTTGCGCAAGCTCGTCACCGATCGGCTGGTGACGGCGGGGCTCACCTACGAGGGCGCCAAGGCTTTCGCGACGCCGCGCCGGCTTGCGCTGTCGGTCATCGGCGTGCTCGCGCGCTCCCCGGACGTGAAGGACGAGCGCAAGGGCCCCAAAGTAGGCGCGCCGGAGCAGGCGATCGCCGGCTTCGTGAAGGCGGCCGGTCTGAAGTCGATTGCGGATGCCAAAGTGCAGTCCGACAAGAAGGGCGATTTTTATGTCGCGCTGATCGAGAAGGCGGGCAAGCCGGCGCTCGACGTGCTGGCCGCGATGATGCCCGAGGTGGTGCGCGATTTTCCGTGGCCGAAGTCGATGCGCTGGGGCAGCGGTACGTTGAGGTGGGTGCGGCCGTTGCATTCCATCGTCGCGACCTTCGGTCCCGAAACCGAAGAGCCGGACGTGGTGCCGTTTGAGGTTGATGGCATCAAAGCGAGTAACGAGACGCGCGGGCACCGCTTCATGGCGCCGGCCGCGATCAAGGTGCGCCATTTCGACGACTACGCCGCCAGCCTGCACAAGGCGAAAGTGCTGCTCGATTCCGCGCAGCGCGCCGAGGCGATTTCCGCAGACGCCAGGAATTTGGCGTTCGCGCAAGGTTACGAACTGGTCGAGGACGACGGCTTGCTCGCCGAAGTCGCCGGGTTGGTCGAATGGCCGGTGACGCTGATGGGTTCGTTCGATCAGGCGTTTCTGACGATCCCCGGCGAGGTGATCCGCGCCACCATTCGCAACAACCAGAAATGCTTCGTGCTGCGCGACCCGCAGAGCGCGAAGCTCACCAACAAATTCATTCTGGTCGCCAATGAAGAGGCGAGCGACGGCGGCAAGGCCATCGTCGCCGGCAACGAGCGCGTCATCCGCGCGCGGCTGTCGGACGCCAAGTTTTTCTACGAGACGGATTTGAAGACCAGGCTCGAAGACCGGTTGCCGAAGTTCAAGGAAATCGTGTTCCACGAGAAACTGGGGACGCAAGCCGAGCGCATCGAGCGCATCGCCGCATTGGCCAAGGAACTGGCGCCGCTGGTCAAAGCCGATCCGAAAAAAGCCGAGCGCGCCGCGCGCCTGTGCAAGGCCGATTTGCTCACGGAAGTGGTCGGCGAATTCCCCGAGATGCAGGGCGTCATGGGCCGGTATCTGGCCGAGGCGCAGGGCGAGGACGAGGCGGTCGCGCATGCCTGCGAAGACCATTACAAACCGAAGGGGCCGGACGATCTGGTGCCGAGCGATCCGGTGTCGATTGCGGTCGCGCTCGCCGACAAGATCGACATGCTGGTCGGCTTCTGGGCCATCGACGAAAAGCCGACCGGCAGCAAGGACCCCTATGCGCTGCGCCGCGCGGCGTTGGGCGTCATTCGCATAATTCTTGACAACCAAATTCGAATGTCGCTCCAAAATGTTGTCGAGCATCAACTACTTATTTTCCAAATAACAGCGCATGGACTCGCAATAAAGCACGAAAATAATCTACTGACACAGATCGATGAGATCGTAGGTCAAACTCATTTTTCTATTGGTTTGTGGCCTGCGTATTTCAAGGCTCGAAGCTGGAACGATTTCGAAGCCGCTTATGAAAGAGGAAAGAATATCTCAGCCGACCAAGCCCGCGACCTGCTTTCCTTCTTCGCCGACCGCCTCAAAGTCCAATTGCGCGAGCAGGGCGCACGCCATGACCTCGTGGATGCCGTGTTCGCGCTTGAGGGCCAGGACGATCTGCTGCTGATCGTCCGCCGCGTCGAGGCACTCGGAAAATTTCTCGACAGCGACGACGGC
>DATATS010000051.1:0-9540 GCA_036268675.1 Pseudolabrys sp. | reverse complement strand
GCACCCTGTTTGGGGGTGCGCGTTCCACCGTCCACGCGATTGTCACGATGCGGCCAGACTGATGGCCATTTCTCAGCGCAATGCTCGGCACGGGAGCGACGCGCCAGACAATTGCGGGTTTTGCCATGCAACAGCGAATTGACTTCACCAAAGTGAACCCCGCCGCCTATCAGGCGGTGGCGGCCCTGCAGAATTATGTCGACAAATCCGGGCTCGACGCAAAATTGCGCGAGCTGATCAAGATCCGCACCTCGCAGATCAACGGCTGCGCTTTTTGCCTCGCCATGCACACCCGTAACGCGCGCAAGATTGGCGAGACCGACGAGCGCATGCATCTACTCGATGCGTGGCGTGAAGCGCCGGTGTTTACCGAGAAGGAACGCGCGGCCCTGGCCTGGACCGAGGCACTGACGCTGGTGTCGCGGACGCATGCGCCCGACGACATCTACGACATCGTGCGGCGGCAATTCTCGGAGAAGGAAATCGTCGATCTCACCGCGGCGATCGCGGCCATCAACACCTGGAACCGGTTTGCGATTGGCTTCCGCGTGCCGCCGCAGGTGGAAAGCAAGCGGGCCGCGGCCTAACCGATCCGCTTCAAGCCCTTGGTGTAATCTTTCCAGCGCTGCACATAGGTGTCGGCGCCTTCGCGGATCATTTCGGCCGCTTTCGCGTCGAGCGTGCGGATGACGCGCGCCGGCGCGCCGACGACCAGCGAATTGTCGGGAAACGTCTTACCTTCGGTCACCACGGCGCCGGCCGCAACCAGGCAGTTGCGGCCGACCTTGGAGCCATTGAGCATGATCGCGCCCATGCCGATCAGGCTGTCATCGCCGACGATGCAGCCGTGCAGAATGACGTTGTGGCCGATCACGCAATTGGCGCCCACCGTCAGCGGGAAACCGAGATCCGTGTGCAACGTGCAATTGTCCTGGATCTGCGAGCGTTCGCCCAATTCGATCCACTCATTGTCGCCGCGCAACACCGCGCCGAACCAGACGCTCGCCTCGCGCTTGAGCCGCACGCGCCCGATCAGCACCGCTGTATCGGCGACGTAATACTGGCCCTCGCCGGGGAATTCCGGCCTTTCTCCGTTGAACTCGTAGATCGGCATTCCCGCCTCCTGACGAGCCGACAATCGCAACGAATTGGGAAAATTGGAAGGTGTGGATTAAGCGAGCAGCAGGCCGCAGGCCTGCAGCGTCATCACCAGCACCATGCCCGACATCAGGCTCCAGAAGCCGGCGATGAGGGTTGCCAGGAACACGAATTCAAAGCGGCGGCCTTCGACCTGGCGGCCAAGAAGGGTGTTGCGCATGATCAGGAACGGAGCCGCCAGCATCAGCACCGGCACGGCCGCGATGGTGGCCGGGCTCGGGCCGCTCTGCAGCGCGCTGAAGCTCGGCAGTCGGCTTGTGATGAGCCGATAGGCCGAGGCTATGAGACCCGCGACCGCAAAACCAAGCGCAAGAGCAAGCAACATTTGAACGGATTCCGGCGGCATCTCGGCCTCAAACGCAATACAGGCCGCCATCAATTGCAGACGATATTCCGCCGCGCCAGCAAATCCTTAACGAAAGGTTAACGCCCATGGCGAAGGCTGTAGCGAGGGCTGTGACGCGCGCCGTGGCATACTTGCATTTGATTCGGAAACCGCATGGCCACGCTCTCTCACCAACACACAAGGCCGAACCGGCCGCGCCACCGCCATGCCGGACACAGTCCGCTAATGGCGCCGCTGCTGCTATTCGCCGTCGCCACGCTGATGGCGGCGAGCTACATCGCCTATGTCCTCTGGCCGCGCTGGCCGGACGCGGTCACGCTCGATGCGCCGTCATTGCCCATCGTGGTGGCGGGCTCCACCTTCAACATCGAGCCAGCGGCGATCCGCAGGACAGTGCAACGTCACCCGGGCGCGCAGGAGCGCGTCGATCTCGCTTACCTTTGGCCTTCACTGAAGCCGCCCGATCCATCCGTTACGCCGGCGGTCGGCTCGCCAGTCAACCCGAATGAACGCTTGTTCGTGACCATCGCCTCCGGCGACGGTACGCTGCCGCTGCTTGAGCGCGTGCAAACGATCTATCCGCGCTATCTGGTGCCGGAGCCGACAGCCGGACCCAACGGACTGACGCTGCGCGGCTTTCGCGACGACACGCCCTACCAGGGCGAAGAACTTGTGTTTGAGTCCGATGCTCCGACGCATTTCCTCGCGCGCTGCTCGAAGCAAGGCGTGACCAACTCAGGCAACTGCCTGCTGGAGCGGCGCATCGGCAACGCCGACGTCACTTTGCGCTTTCCGCGCGACTGGCTGAACGAGTGGCGGCGTGTTGCCGCCAGCATCGACCACCTGATGGCGCGGCTGCATCCGGGTCCCTGACCTCGGCCAAAAGCGCTCCGGTCATTCCGGACAATGGCGTGTGGGCTGGAACAATTGGAACAATCGGGAGTAATATGCCTAAGACCTCGGCAGCGAGGGCGACGGCTCGTAAAGCCGACGCTGCCGTGTTAATTTGATCGAGGGGTCCGGTCATCCCGATTTGAGGACAACACAATGGCCCGGGCACGCACCAAGCGAACCCAAAAGATTCCAACCCAAAAGCAAATTTTCAAAGTCGCGCTGGCGAGCATCGTCGGCTCCGTGATCGAGCAATACGACTTCCTGGTCACCGGCGTGATCGCCGCGACCATTTGGGGCGGCGTCTTCTTCAAGCTGCCCGCGGTTGCCGCGGTCGCGGCGGCCATCGGCGTCTACGGCATCGGCATCATCATCCGTCCGGTCGGCGCGTATATTTTCGGCAACATCGCCGACCGGCTCGGCCGAAAAGATGCGCTGGTTTACGCCTTGGTGCTGATGGGCGTCAGCACGCTGCTGATCGGGTTGACGCCGACCTATGATGCCATCGGCATTGCGGCGCCGGTTCTATTGATCGCGTTCCGGCTGCTGCAAGGCATCAGTTTCGGCGCCGAATTCGGTACTGCCTCGACCTGGGTGGTCGAACAGGCCGCGCGCTCGAAGTACCGCGCCTTCTGGGGCGCCTGGGTCGGATTCGCAATCCCCATCGGGTTGCTGCTCGGCTTCGGCTCGGTGATTTTGGTCAAGTCGCTAATGACGGCGGACCAGTTCACCGCTTGGGGCTGGCGTATTTTGTTCTTCGTCGGCTTCCTGGTCGCGATCGTCGGCCTTATCATCCGCACGCGCACCGAGGACAGCTACTTGTTCACGCGCCACAAGGCCGACAACGCCGTTCTGCAATATCCCGCGGCTCAGGTATGGCAGGACATGCCGCTGACCATCTTGCGCACATCGCTGGTGAACGCGATGTTCGGCGGCGCCTTTTTCCTCTACTTCGTATTCGGCACCAGCTACATGAAAACGGTGGGCTTCACCGGATCGACGCCGGAAACGATTGGGCTGATCGCAGCCGCCTTCATGCTGGTGTTTATGATCGTCGGCGCGCTGCTCGCCGACATCATCAACCGGCGTACGATCCTGCTGATCGCGGCGATCGTTTTTCTGGTGTTCGCGATCCCCTATTTCTACCTGATCAATACCGGCAACTTCCTGCTGGCGTGCATTGCCGAGATCATCGGTTTTGGCTTTGTGTTCGGCTTCGGCTACGGCGCAATCCCGACTTTCTATACCGAGAATTTTCCGACGCGCTATCGTGCCTCCGGGGCCAACGCCGCCTACCAGATCGCGCAGATCTATGGTGGTGGCCTGATCCCGATTCTCGCGGGTGTGATCCTGCGCGCCTACGGTATCCAGGAAGCCTATATTTATATCGGCGGCCTGGTGATGATCTACGCCGTGCTGGCGATCCTCGCGATCCTGATCACGCCGGAGACCAAGGGCGCCAATCTCGAGGCCTGACGTCGCCGCGATCGGGATTTCGATTTAGGTATAAATTGCTGCTATTGTCGGACGATTGTCCTCGTCTCCGCTCGGCCGCGACATGAACAAAAACTCGGACGTCTTGCGCATCGGCACGGGTGCTGGCTTTGCCGCCGACCGTCTCGATCCGGCTGTCGATCTCGCGCAGCGGGGCACGCTCGATGTCATGGTACTCGAGTGTCTTGGCGAGCGCACCGTTGCCTTCGCCCATCGCGACCGCATGGCCGATCCGCGTCGCGGCTACAACACGCATCTCGATCGCCGCATGCGGGCCCTCCTTCCCGTCTGCCGCGATGCAGGCACGACCATCATCACCAACATGGGCGCCGCCAACCCGCGCGCGGCCGCGGAACGTACGCGTGATATCGCGCGCGAACTGGGGCTCGCGGGACTCAAGGTCGCCTGCATCGAAGGCGACGATGTCTCCGCCAGCGTGCCGCGCAGCCAGACATTCATGGATGAGCCGGGGACGCTGGCAGATATCGGGCGGCCAATCGTCGGCATGAACGCCTATATCGGCGCCGACGCCATCCTTCCGGCACTCGCTGCCGGCGCAGATGTGATCGTTGGCGGCCGGCTCGCCGACCCCTCGATGTATCTTGCAGCGATTATCCATCGTCATGGCTGGGATACCGCCGACATGATCCGCATGGGCGCCGGCACACTCGTCGGGCATCTGATGGAATGCGGCATGCAGATCACTGGCGGATATTTCGCTGATCCAGGCGTCAAGGACGTCCCGCGGCTCGCGCAGTGCGGTTACCCGATTGCCGAGGTCGCCGCCGACGGCTCCGCCGTCATCACCAAATTGCCGGCGACCGGCGGATGCGTCACCGAGCAAACGGTGAAGGAGCAACTACTCTACGAAGTGCACGATCCCGCCGCCTATCTGACACCCGACGTTACCGCCGATTTCAGCCACGTGAGCCTTGAAACGCTCGCGCCGGATCGCATTCGCGTCTTCGGCGCGAACGGCCGCACGCGACCGGAAAAGCTCAAGGTCACGGTTGGTTTCGACGATGGGTTCCTGGCGGAAGCCGGCGTCAGCTATGCAGGACCCTCGGCAAGTGCGCGCGGGCGTCTTGCCGGAGAAATCGTGGCAGCACGGCTCAAATCGGCGCATGGCATCGCGACGAACACGCGCATCAATCTGATCGGCGCGAATTCACTATTCGCCAGCGCCGGCAAAGCGCGAGGCGAAAGCGACGACGTTCGTCTGCACGTTGCGTTGCGCACAGCCAAACGCGACGAAGCCGAGTTGATGCTATGGGAGGTCGAATCGCTGCTGTGCTGCGGGCCGGCCGGCGGCGGCGGCTTTCGCGGCAGCATCACGCCGGCGGTGGCGACCAAATCGGTCTTGATCGATCGCGCTTTGGTCAAGCCGAGAATGAAAATGTTCGTCACATGACGCAGCGCGGCCGCAACTCACCTCTTTTGGTGCGCGATATCGCCCATGCGCGCGCCGGCGATAAGGGCAACACGTCCAGCATCAATGTCTGGGCGTTCGACCCGGCCGATTTCGAGCGGCTCAAACGCACGTTGACGGCCGAGCGTATCAAGCGCGAATTTCCCAATCTCGTGCGCGGCGATGTGAAGCGCTATATCATCGACCATCTGCATGGGCTGAATTTCGTGAT
This sequence comes from Pseudolabrys sp., assembly GCA_036268675.1. Lineage (GTDB taxonomy): Bacteria > Pseudomonadota > Alphaproteobacteria > Rhizobiales > Xanthobacteraceae > Pseudolabrys. The sequence goes on along the minus strand of DATATS010000051.1, from coordinate 4,011 downwards.
GCAGGACGCGCTTGAGGGCGGCGTCAATGCCTCGCTCAACCTCGATTCGCATGGAAAATCGTGGAGCTACCTGATCCTCGGGCTACCGCTCGATCCGCCGTAACGAACGCCGAGAGATCTAGCCGACGAGATCGACGTCCAAGATCGGCAATTCGAAAATATACGACTTGCGACCCTTTTCGTTTTCCAGGAACAGCACGCCGATAAATTCCTCGCCAATATAAACTTCCAGCGAATCCGTCTTCTTCGGACGCACAACCACGCGGATATTATCGTTGTCGAATTTGCGCCGCAGATAGGCGTTCAGCGTCGGCACGGGCTGGATGCTCGGATCGCTGCCGACCTGGATGACCATGCGAAAATTATAGGAACGATCGCCGTCCTCATCGTCGACGCTCAACTCGCCGACATCCTCGTCCTCGACGAAGATCTCGGCCAGATCGCCCTCCTTCGGTGCCACGCGAATTTTCGGCGTGCCGAACAACTTCTTGAGATAGGCATCGAGCTTTCGGACTTCCTGCACGTCCACCGGGTGGCTCCTTGTGTCAGGCCAGACTCATTGCCCGATTGGGCGTGCGAGTGCAAGCGTTCGGCGGGGCCATCAACCGTCGAGCATAATGCCGTAAAGCATCTGGTCCATGGCGCGCGAAGGCTCAGGGCAACCGGCCTCGCCCACCACCTTGGCCGGGACGCCGGCGACGGTGACATTGTTCGGTACCGATTTGATGACAACCGAACCTGCGGCGATGCGCGCGCAGTGCCCGACCTCGATGTTCCCGAGAATTTTCGCGCCGGCGCCGATCATCACGCCGCGGCGGATTTTCGGATGGCGGTCCTCATGTTCCTTGCCGGTGCCACCCAGCGTCACGCCATGTAGGATCGAGACGTCGTCGTCGATCGAGGCCGTCTCGCCGACCACCAGCCCGGTGGCGTGATCGAGGAAAATGCCGCGGCCGATTTTCGCGGCCGGATTGATGTCGCATTGGAATACAGCGGAAGATCGGCTTTGCAGATAGAGCGCGAAATCCCTGCGGCCCTTGCCCAACAGCCAATGCGCCAGGCGGTGTGTCTGGATGGCGTGGAAGCCCTTGTAATAGAGCACCGGCTCGACGAAGCGAAGCGTCGCCGGATCGCGATCGACCGTCGCCACGATGTCGGCGCGGAACGCCTCGCCCAGCGCCGGCTCATCGTTGAGGGCCTCGGTATAGGCCTGGCGGATCAGATCGCCGGACACATCCGCATTACCCAGCCGCTCGCTGACGCGATGAATGACGGCCGCCTCCAGGGTGTCGTGATGGAGGATGTTCTCATAAATGAAGGTAGCGAACTCCGGCTCGCGGCGCGCGATATCTTCCGCTTCGTGGCGGATGCGTGCCCAGACCGGATCGACTTTGTCGAGGCCCTTGGCGGGTTTCGCTTGATATTGCGCCATGAATTCAGTCTCCAACACCTCTCGGACCCCTCAGATAGGTCTTCTAGCACGAATTTCGAGCCGCCCAGAAGCCGCTAAAAAACCTGCCCACGCGGCTTATGGGCGTTGGTTAAGGAAATCGAGCACGCCGGCTTTGAACACCTTGTCACCGACGGCGAGCATGTGATCGCGCCCCGGTATGTCGAGAAAGCGCGCACCGGGAATGAGTGCCGTAAGCTCGGCGCCCGACCCGGCGACCACGTCCTTGCTCCCGACCGCCACCAGCAGGGGCGGCGTAATCGCGGCCGCCTGCGCGCGGCTCAAGGTCTGGCGCGAGCCGCGGATGCAGGCCGCGAGCGCCTTCAAATCTGATTTGGTCTGCTCGGCAAACGCGCGGAACGTGCGGCCCTGGGGGTCGGTGACATCGGCGAGCGAGCGCGCCTCCAATGCGTCGGCAATGCTTTCCGGCAGGCCCACGCCCTCCACCAATCGGATGCCGAGCCCGCCGAGAATGAGCGAGCGCACGCGCTGGGGACGATCGATCGCCAGAAACGCAGAGATGCGCGCGCCCATGGAATAACCCATCACGTCGGCGCGCTCGAAAGCGAGATGGTCGAGCAAGGCGTGCACGTCCTCGGCCATGACGGCGCTGTCATATGCGGCGGGATCGTAGAGCTTGCTCGATGTACCGTGCCCGCGATTGTCGAGTGCGACAACGCGGTAACCGGCGCGTGTCAGCGTCCCTGTCCAGGACGGATGGACCCAGTTCGCCTCCTTGTTAGATGCAAAGCCGTGCACGAGCACGACCGGCTCGCCCTCGCCCTGGTCGAGATAGGCAATCTCGACGTCGCCATGTTTGAAGCTTGGCATTGTGGCGTTTTAGCCGCGCGCGGTGAGCGCCGCAAACCTTTGTTGGCGGCGTTCCTTCCGGTAGCGCAGAATACGCAACGTCGTGCGCTCGACCGCGCTCTTGAGCGACGACAAACATGCAAAAACAGCAAACAGCGCGCCGAGCATCCAGAGCAGCAGATCGAAAACGGCGTCCGTCAGTTGGATCGCGTCGCGCCCTGCCACCTTGAGGATGGCGCGTGTCTCGCCGCCTTCCCTCGCTGCAAGCTTTGCCATTAGTCTCAATTCACGCGGGCTTTGCGCGAGTTTCAAGCTATCCAGCGCGGCTTGCGTGCCGGCCTTCTCCCGTATGCGCTCGACGTCACGCGCGAAATGCTTCAACCCGCCGGCGCGCCCGGCCTTGACGGCTTCGTCGGCAGTTCGAGTTGCGAGCGCCGGCTCCGAAGTAGGAGCAAAGCTGCCAGTTGCCGCTTTCGTGGCGGCCGCGTCCGCCGCCGCCGCGTTCACTTTTTCGATCAGCGCGGAATCGACCGGCACTTGCCGCGCGGCGGCGAGTTCGACGAAACTTTTGGCGAGGTCGGCATCCTTGTCGGCAAGGGCCTGTTCGATCTCGCGCTGTACCAACGCGGCGTTGAGCTTTTCGTCGAGTACGCGTTCAGCGGTGCGCGCGGGGTCGGCCGCAATACCCAGCAGCGCACGTGCCTCAATCCCCCGTGGCACGACATAAATCGCAACGGCCGCCAGCAGGGCAGCCATCAGCAATGCGGGTCCAATGCTCGGCCGACTCATCGTTTCGCCCTCGGGCGCGAATCCTTGTGCGTCTTGCATAGTCATCGCTCATCCGGAATGCGGACGAAATCGCGGCTTGGGGATAACGTTAATCCGGTTCCGCCCGCACAACGAAAACACCCACAATTCATGGGAGTTCCGGGTAGATCCGCCGCAAGATTGATGAACGGTGACAGGGCGCGGGCGTCTCGCTATGTTGCGGCTCGCCGAGCGCTGCGTACGCGCCGCCGCACGAAGGATCGCCCATGGCCGAGCACATCGTCCCCCACTTCCATAATGATCCGGGCGTGCCGGTGATCGACATCGGCTCTCAGGAGTTCATGTGTGTGGGCGCGACGCCGCCTTACGATCATCCACACGTCTTCCTCGACATGGGCGAGGACAGCGAGATCGTCTGCCCGTATTGCTCCACGCTCTACCGCTTCGACGGCAAGCTCGACCCGCATTCGGCTCAGCCGGCGGAATGTGCTTTGCCGCTCGCCGTCACCGCCTGATCGCAATCGGAGTTCGAGCATCGTGGCGGCCGCGCGTCATGTCATCGTCGCCGGCGCCGGCATTGCGGGGCTGACTGCGGCCTTGGCGCTGGCGCGCGCCGGCTTACGTGTCACCGTTTTGGAGCAAGCCGCCAGGCTCGAAGACGCCGGCGCCGGCATCCAATTATCGCCCAACGCCACGCGTGTGCTGATCGCGTTGGGCCTGCGCGAAAGGCTGATGCCAAGCGTGATGATGCCGCAGGCGATCCGCGTGATGGCGGGCGGTTCGGGGCGAGAGATCGTGCGCATCCCGCTCGGCGCCGAGGCCGAACGCCGCTATGGCGCGCCCTATTGGACGATCCATCGCGGCGATTTGCAGGCGGCGCTGGCGGCGGCGGCCAATGCCGAGCAGGACGTCGAGATCAAGCTTGGCGCTCGGGCCGAGGACTTCGCGGCGCACGTCAACGGCGTCACCGTGCAATGCCGCCG